>NZ_BDLR01000060.1:0-82097 GCF_002049395.1 Carboxydocella sp. JDF658
GGGTAAAGTGGCTGCAAAATTGCAAAGCTGTGGGTTAGAAGTAATAGAAATCAACGGTTACAGGGATGCCTTTTTTGGAGGAGGTTTACCGGAACCGGTAGCTTCCAGACTGCAAACTCTAACTCAGACAGTAGTTCAGGCAAAGGCGGTAGTGGGCCTGGCCAATGATGGTGATGCAGACCGTTTCGGAGTGATCGGATCTAATGGTGAATATCTGGCCCCCAATCAGATCTTGAGTATTATCAGCCAGTATCTACTGGAAAATGGGCAAAAAGAGGGGGGGCTGGTCCGTACTGTAGCGACCACCCATTTGCTGGATGAAATTGCGGGCAGGTATGAACGGAAGGCTACTGAAACCCCTGTTGGATTTAAATATCTGGCCCAGGAGATGTTACGGCGTCCTGTGGTATTAGCCGGGGAAGAAAGCGGTGGCCTCAGTATCGGTGGTCATATCCCGGAGAAGGATGGGATATTGGCCAATCTGCTGATCTTACAAATAATAGGGGCCACTGGACAAAAGCCGGAGGAGGCCTGGCAACTCTTGCAGGAACAATATGGTTATTATGCTTTTCGACGCCTGGACTTACATATTGAAAATGATAGGAAAAACCAATTAATGCAAAAACTGCGGAATGAACCGCCTCTGGTTTTCGGGCAGAGACAGGTACTGCAGCAATCTTTACTGGAAGGGGTAAAGCTCTATTTAGATGATGGTTCCTGGGTTTTATTCCGGCCATCCGGAACAGAACCGGTCTTGCGGATTTATATAGAAGCCCGTTCGGAACAGGCGTACTACGATTTAATAGCGGCTGGAGAAGCGGCAGTAAAATAAAATGTATAAAAACTCTGGTTTTTGGTTAGACTTAACTCCTGTAGACTAAAAAAGTTTACAGGAGGTTTTTTTGTCGATGAGTAAGGGAAAAAAATATCGATTATGTTGCCTGGTGCTGATTGGATTGCTTATGCTTGCTCCCCTGGCCCGGGCAGCGGAGGTCGATTTTCGTCAGGGCAGACTGGTGCCGATTGTTTCCAGGAGCATTGTCTTAAGCCGAAATGTACCCGCTATTCATCGGGTGCGTCCGGGAGAATACCTGTTGCGGATTGCGCGTCAGTATAATGTTTCAGTTCAGGATTTGATCAGAGCAAATGGTTTAAAAAGCAAAATTATTTACCCGGGACAAAAATTAATTATACCAAGGGGTAGCAAAATGATGGCCCGTGCATCTGGCAGAATGGCAGCCGGGGTTTATTACTACAAAGGCAGGATAATCAGGATCAGTGAAAGTGAAATGGATCTGCTGGCCCGGCTGGTGCATGCTGAGGCTAGAGGAGAGTCTTTCCAGGGAAAAGTGGCAGTAGCTGCTGTTGTCTTAAACCGGGTAATAAATGACCAGTTTCCTGATACCGTGAAAGAAGTTATTCTGCAAAAAACCCGGGGAACCTACCAGTTTAGTCCGGTCCAGGATGGGGCTATCAATTTGCCGGCTGACAGGGAATCTTATGAGGCAGTACGGGAAGCGCTTGCCGGTTATGACCCTACGGAAGGATCGTTGTATTTCTATAATCCTCAGATTGCCACAGATACCTGGATCAAAACTTTGCCTACATCTACGATGATTGGCAATCATGTTTTTGCCCGTTAGAGCTTGGCTCTAACGGTCTTTTCATGTAGAATATACATGAAGGAGGTTGGTTACATGGCAGCAAAGGTTTACTATACGTCAATGCGTACCAAACGGGGAGAGAGTTTGTTAGCCAAACTGGTACGTCTGTACAAAAGAGCCGGTTTTGAGGAAATCATCAGTCCTGGAGATCTGGTGGCCATCAAAGTCCATTTCGGCGAAAAAGGCAATACAGCGTACATAAGACCGCAATTTATCCGGCAGGTAGTAGAACAGGTTAAACTGGCCGGAGGGAAACCGTTTTTGACAGATGCCAATACCCTCTACCGGGGTAGCCGGGCCAATGCTGTTGACCATTTGATTACTGCTATTGAAAACGGCTTTGATTATGCCGTAGTGGGCGCACCTCTGATTATTGCTGATGGTTTGACCGGACACGACTATATTAAGGTGCCAGTTAACCTCAAACACTTTCAGGAAGTAAAAATCGGCGCTGCGGCGGTACATGCCGATGCCTTTATTGCTGTCAGCCATTTTAAGGGACATGAGGCTACCGGTTTTGGCGGCACTATAAAAAATATCGGAATGGGTTTGGGGAGCAGAAGTGGCAAGCAGAATATGCATTCTGACCTGTTGCCCCGGGTTAATCGGGAGAAATGCATTAAATGCGGGCGATGTATCAAGTGGTGTCCAGCTGATGCTATCGCCTTTGCCGGGGAGGAGGGGACTGCTCTTATCAGTGAAACCAGGTGTATTGGCTGTGGTGAGTGTGTAACCGTTTGTCCGGTTCAGGCTATTGCTATTAACTGGAAGACAGAAGCGGATATGTTGCAGGAAAAAATGGTGGAATACACCTACGGAGTACTAAAGGATAAAGTTGGTAAATGCGGGTTTATCAGTTTTGTTACCAGCGTTTCTCCTGATTGTGATTGCTGTGGCTGGTCCGATGCTCCACTGGTAGCCGATCTGGGCATTCTGGCCTCTAAAGACCCGGTAGCTCTGGATCAAGCCTGTGTCGATCTGGTTAACCAGGCTCCTGTCAACCGGATTTCTGTTCTGGGGGATAAACAGGTAGAGGATAAATTCCGCGCTCTCTATCCCAAAGTGGACTGGTCAGTACAACTAAGGTATGGCGAAGAAATTGGCCTTGGCACAAGGCAGTATGAATTAATTGAAGTTTAAAAGAAAGAGGCATTCTTCCTGAATTAAAGAAGAATGCCTCTTTTTATTGTATTTTTTGGAGGAAATTTAGTTATTGTGTCGAAAAATACATTCCGGGAGGGAAAAATTGTGGCACATGAAAACTTTGGCAAGACATTAATCGAGTTTAAGGTCGGAGTATTTTTATTCGCTTTTTTGTCTTATGTAGCTTTTATAGGCTCCAGTTCAATTTCATGGAACCTGATTCTGGCTATGTTATTAGTTATATCCTATAATTTCCTCATTTATTTTACATGGAATCATAATCTTCTGCAACGGAGCCGTTATCTAATTATCTTTGGTGAAATTGTGCTGTTTGGCTACTTGATGTTGTCTTCACAGGGTAATGCCTATTTCCAGCCTCTGTTTTACCTGGTGATTACCACCTATGCCATTCGGTTTGGGGCCAGATTCGGGTTGCTAACCGCCTTAACCGGCTGGCTGGCGGTAATTGTGACGGGAATCAGCCAGGAAGGGGATTTGCCTTTATTACTAAGCAAACCGGAAACGGGGATTTTGCAGGGCTCAATCTGGGCACTTATTGGCTGGTTTGTCGGTAAAATAATGGAAAGCCGTCATAAACTGCAGGAAAGCTATCAAAAACTGACTACCATTATGAAAATTGACCATATTACCGGGGTATATAGTTATCGGTATATTCAGCAGTTTCTCGCCGAGGAGATATTAAAAGCCAGACAAAAGCATGAGCAGTTATCGATAATTCGGATTAGTATTGATGGTTTCCAGCCGATAGTTGATGGCTATGGTCAGGAGGTAACCCAGCAGATTTTAAAGACTGTGGGGGAACTGATCCAGGAAAATATTCGAGGTAAAGATAAGGTAGGGCGATATGGGGAAGATGAGTTTATCGTTTTATTGCCCGGTTCCGATAGTTTCGATGCCCTGGATGTGGGGGAAAAAATTCGCATTGCCGTACGAAACCACTCTTACCCCTTTGAAGACGAGCAGCTCAGGATAACAGTCTCCCTGGGGATTGCCACTTTTCCAAAAGACGCTGAGGATATGGACAATTTATTATACAGGGCCAACCAGACCCTGTTTCGGGCCCGCCATTTACGGCGCGACCGGGTGTGCCTTTCATCTATCACCATTGATGAGGTACAGAATAAAATCAAAAAGGCTGGTACCGCTCTGGCCGAAAATATCCCTACCCTGGTTGCTCTCATTGATGCCAAGGATGTCAACACCTGTGGCCATTCGGAGCGGGTAACCAAATATGCGGTGGCTATGGCCAGAAAACTGGGCTTTACTGAAAAAGAACTGGAGAGACTGCAGTATGGAGCCCTGCTCCACGATATCGGCAAAATCAATGTGGAAGAACATATCCTGGATAAACCGGGAAGTTTGAATGAAGATGAAATTTACTCCATCCGTAATCATCCGGCCTTTGGAGCCAATTTTCTGGCTTCCATTGACTATTTGCAGATGGTAACACCGCTGGTTTTATATCACCATGAGCGCTGGGATGGCTCCGGTTATCCGGAAGGGCTGAAGGGTGAAGAAATACCGCTGGGGGCAAGGATTATAGCTATTGCTGATTCCTATGATGCCATGGTATCGGAACGTCCCTATAAAAAGCCCTTACAACCGGCAGCAGCCTGGGATGAAATCAAAAATTGTGCTGGTACCTGTTTTGATCCGGCTCTGGTTGAAGTATTCTGCCAGGTGGTGGATCGGGAAACCGGTCAGATCAAGCCCGCTTAACCGGCGGGCTCTAAACTTGCTCTTTTTGCCTTCTGTGATATAATTAAATGTGGCAAATAATTACTTAAGGAGGACTGGGAATGGAGCTGTGGCTGAGAGAGCAACATACAGAGGGCTATAGCGTGAGTTGGAAAATAAAGGAAATATTTTATCAAAAACAAACTCCATATCAACATCTGGCAATTGTTGAATTTTATGATTTAGGGAGAGCATTGGTTCTGGACGGGATTGTTCAGACCACTGAAAAAGATGAATATATTTATCATGAAATGATTGCCCATGTGCCCATGTTCAGTTTGCGGCAGGTGGAAACGGTACTGGTCATCGGTGGCGGTGATGGCGGTACAGTCCGCGAAGTGCTGAAACACACCGGGGTTAAAAAGGTGGTACTGGCTGAAATTGATGAAGATGTAATCAATGCCTGTCGGCAGTATTTGCCGGTAACGGCTGCCTGCCTGAGCGATCCCCGGGTTGAACTGGCCATTGGGGATGGGATTAAATATGTCGAGCAGCAGCAAGCTGCCTTTGATTTGATTATCGTTGATTCTTCCGACCCCATTGGACCTGCTGAACCACTGTTTGGCAGCAAGTTCTATCAGCTGGTCAAACGGGCTTTAAAGCCTGGAGGAGCAGTAGTAGCCCAGACGGAGTCGCCCCTCTTTTATCCACAGGCGTTTCAGAGAGCGGTGCAGGCTATGCGGGAGAATTTCACCTATGTTAAACCTTATTTAACAGCTATTCCTAGCTATGTGGGAGGATTCTGGACTTTTACTATGGCCAGTGATTCGGAACTGAAACCAAGCTGGCCTGAAACCCTGCCCTTTAGTAACCGTTATTATACACCGGAAGTTCATCAGGCTGCCTTTGCCTTACCGCCCTTTGTAGCGGAAATTGTGAATAAATAATAGTGATAAGGAGGGATAACCGGATGACCAGAAGCAAATGGCGTTTAGCGGTCATGGTTATCCTTTTTCTTTTTCTGCTCTCTGGTTGTAAACCCTTAAATCAATGGTTGCCCCGTTTGCCACAGCCCCAGCTGCCGGCGGCTACTCTGATTACTGATCACAAGGGCAGAGTGATCGGACAAATTTATGAACAAAAACGTTATCCGGTTAAACTGAAAGACATATCCCCTTATGTGCTGCAAGCAGTAATAGCGGCTGAAGACCGGGATTTTTATCTGCATCAGGGGCTGGATCCAGCTGGTATAATCCGGGCTATCTGGCATAATTTGAGGGCTGGCCGGATAGTGGAGGGGGGCAGTACCATCTCCCAGCAAACGGTAAAAAACCTGTTTTTGAGCCAGGAAAGAACATGGAAGCGCAAGCTGCTGGAGGCCTGGTGGGTTATTCAGCTGGAACAGCAATATACCAAAGATGAGATCCTGGAGCTATATCTCAATAGCGTTTATTTTGGCGAAGGAGCCTATGGTATAGAAGCTGCAGCTCAAACCTACTTTGGCAAAAGGGCCAAAGATTTGAACCTGGCTGAAAGCGCCTTGCTGGCCGCTACTTTGAAAGCACCTTCGCGCGTAAATCCCTGGGCTAACCTGGAAGCGACCAAAAAGCGGCAGCGCTATGTTCTGCAGCAAATGGTGGAAATGAAAGTCATCACTCCTGAACAGGCCCGTCAGGCCGAGGAACAACCATTGCAAATCCGAAAAAAGCAAAGGGCTGTTTCCAGCCTGGCTCCTTACTTTCTGGACCTGGTCAAGCAACAGGCGGAAAAGCAGGTTGACCAGGAAACCTTGCTGGCAGGGGGACTGAAAATCGAGACGACTCTGGATGCAGAGATTCAGCAGGTGGTTAATGACAGGGTACAAACATATTTGCAGAAATATCCCGGACTGCAGGTAGCGGTGATAGTGCTGGAGAATGATAGCGGGGCTGTTCGGGCCCTGACCGGTGGCCGGGACTGGTGGCAGAGCTCATATAATCGGGTCTTGGCCCGCCGGCAGCCTGGCTCAGCTTTTAAACCTTTCCTCTATGCTCTGGCGCTGGAGCAAGGGATGCAGGCCAATAGCCTCTATAAATGTGAACCGGTTAATTTCCAGGGTTATCAGCCCCAGGATTATGGCAGGCCCGGTTATCATGGCCGGGAGCTGACTATGGCGGAAGCTGTCTGGGTCTCCGATAATATCATTCCTGTTAAAATTCTGGCCCAGTATGGCCCGGAGCAACTGGTTAAAGAAGCAAAAAAATTTGGTTTTACTTCACCCCTACCGCCGGTGTTATCCCTGGCCCTGGGCAGTGGTGAGGTGACTCCGTGGGAAATGGCGGCGGCTTATCGGGTTTTCCCTGGTAAGGGGCAATATATAGAACCCTGGTATATTTCCAGGATAGTTACCGGTACTGGTACTAATCTCTGGCAGGGACAGCCCAGGCGCTGGCAGGCGCTTGGACCTGAACTTGCTTTTCAACTGTTGGACATGATGCGCGGGGTTACAGGACCACAGGGCACAGCGGCCCGCATTAGCCAGATAATACGGAACCAGGCGGTTGCTGGCAAAACCGGGACCACCCAGGAGAACCGTGATGCCTGGTTTGCAGGCTTTAATAGTAAATATACCGTTGTAGTTTGGCTGGGATATGATCTCAAAGGAAAAGGGGTAGGGACTGGAGGAAAAATGGCCGCTCCGCTCTGGGCTGAAATTGTCAATTCCCCTGCCTTGCGAGGGGAGATGGAATTTAACGTTCCTGGTAATATAGTTAAGGAAAAAGTTTGTCTGGATTCAGGGCAAAAGGCAGGACCAGCCTGTGAACGCACTGCCGAGCTGGCTTTTGAGCAGGGTAAAGAGCCCCAGGAGTACTGTGCCCTGCACTGGTTTGTTCCCTTTATCAATCTGCCTGGATTTTAGGAGAGATAGGGGAGAAGGAAGATGGCTGAAAAAATTTGGCACTGGCTTTGTGAACATGACAGGATCTACGCCGGTGACCCTGTTTGGATTAAACCTTTACAGCAATTGAGCCGGGAGGAAAGGCGCAAAGTCTATGGAGCGCAGGGACGAGCCGTGGCAGAGTTAATCTTGAAAACCCTGAAGGAGGATACGGCTCTAGCAGCAGAATGGGAAAAGGCTGTAATCGAGAGCGTACTGGCCAAAGGCGGTGACCGGGATTTCCTGGATAGCCAGGTCATGGCTGTCCTGGGCCCACTCAAACTCAATCATTATATCACCAGAGAAGCTGAAGCCCGGGGGATTTTGTTAAAAACAGGAGCCAGCCAGGGAGGTTGCATGCTGGCAATCGTGATCATGACATTGGTGGTGGCGGTCATTGCCTGGCTGACTCGTTAGAAAAAAGAGGAGGTAAGAAGGATGCGGAGAGTACAGACAGATAAGGGAGAAGTGGCAGTAGGAGGGCCGCTAACGGAAGATGTGCTGGCATGTTTGCAGTTTGATCCGGGCTTAACTGCCTTTCGGCGGCCTCATGAACAGCACCGGGCTTTGCAGCAAATAGCGGCCATGCCGGAAGGCAGGGTATATGGATGTATTGCCGACGAAACACTGGTAGGCTATGTAACCTTTCATCCTGCTGAAGAGGAGGGGCGCTGGGGTAAAGGGGAATTTGCCGGCTTTATCCTGGAACTGGGGGCTATTGAAATTTCACCGGAGTGGCGGGGTTTTGGGCTGGCTGGCTTACTGTTGCAGGAAACTTTCTGTGATGATTTCTGGGAAGATTATATCGTGATTTCCCAGCATTTGCACTGGCACTGGGACTTAAAAGGCACAGGGCTGGATTTATGGGGCTACAAGAAGATGTTGAGTCATGTGATGGAGAAAGGGGGATTCCAGCTCCGAAATACCGATGAGCCGGAAATAGCCAGCCATCCTGCCAATATGCTCCGGGTACGGATCGGCAAACGAGTACCGGCGGAGAGAGTCATCCAGTTCGAAGGCAGCCTCTATCAGAATCTTTGGATGTTATAAAGACAGGGAGGGAGAAGGATGGAAGTCTACCGAATTATGCGTTCACCAGTGGTAACTGTTAACCCTCAAACTACCCTGGCGGAAGCCTGGAAAATTATGAAAAATTTGCGCATCAGGCATTTGCCGGTAATTTCCGAAGGGCGGCTGGTAGGGATTGTTTCTGATCGGGATTTGCGTTCTGCCAGCCCGGCGTTCTGGGAAGAAAACAGCGAAGAAAAAACCTGCCAAATTTGGATCGGGCAGATCATGAGCAAAAATGTGATTACTATCGCGCCTGATGATACCATAGATGAGGCAGCCAGGATTATGTATGAATTCAGGATCGGCTCCTTGCCAGTGGTCGATGGCAAGTACCTGGTCGGGCTTTTGACCCAAAGCGATATTTTGCGGGCATTAACGGAATTGCTGGGTGTACACGAACCCGGCTCCCAGTTAATTTTGGAGATACCAGATCGGCCAGGCGTACTGGCTGACATCGCCATTATTTTCAAAAATCTGGGAGTAAATATTGTCAGTGTTGTCACTTTACCCAAACGCAGGCATGAGGAATACCGTTTGATGGTAATCAGGGTCAATACCATCGATCCCCGCAAAATTATGGCTGCTTTACAGCAAGCAGGATATATAGTCAGAACGCCGCGACTGGAGGATACCGGCTATGGGCGGTAGAAGTCTTTTAATCCATAGCCGGCATTTTCAGCGGTATCAGCTTAGTGATGAACATCCCTTCAATCCTTTGCGGCTGGAATTAACAGAAACCCTGATTAAAGCCATGGGGCTATGGCCAGAGAAGGCGCTAGAAGCGCGAGGTGCAACTTTTGAAGAACTGGTACTCTTCCATTCTCCTGCCTATGTCAATGCGGTTTTTAGTCTGGGGGAAAAAGGGGAATGTTCCCTGGGCCCCGAGGCATGGGGACTGGGTACGGAAGACAATCCGGTTTTTCCCCGGATGGGGCAAGCAGCAGCCTTGCTGGTGGGGGCATCGATACAGGGAGCCGAATTGATTCTTGCCGGCAACGCTGAGCATGTTTTGAACTATGCGGGTGGATTACACCATGCCCACCGGGAACAGGCTTCCGGCTTTTGCGTTTTTAATGATATTGTGCTGGCAATCAAGAAATTTTGTCAGGCAGGCTGGCGGGTCGTCTATATCGATACTGATGCTCACCATGGTGATGGCGTGCAATGGGCATTTTATGATAACCCCCAGGTTTTAACCATCTCATTGCATGAAACGGGAAGATATCTCTTTCCTGGTACAGGGAAAATTACCGAACTGGGTCAGGGAGCCGGATATGGCTATAGTATCAATTTACCTTTAGAACCCTTTTCGGATACTGCCAGTATGCTGGAATGTTTTCAGCTGCTGTTACCTCCTCTTTTAGAGGCGTTTAAACCGGATGTAATTGTTTCTCAGCACGGCTGTGATACCCATTATCTGGATCCATTAACCCATCTGCATGGGGACATGCATCTATTACGAGCCTATGCCGAGTTAATTCACGGCTATGCCCATCAATATTCCGGAGGAAGGTGGCTGGCCTTAGGGGGAGGGGGTTATGATATCTGGCGGGTTGTTCCCCGGGCCTGGACACTCCTCTGGGCAACTTTGAGTCACCAGCTGTGTTTACCAGTTGTACCGGCCAGCTGGCTAGAACAGTGGCAGGGAGGAGCGCCAGTACCTTTACCGGCAATGATGATGGACCCGGAAGACATGGTAAAGCCTATTCCCCGGCAGCAGGAAATTCGCGAAAAAAATCTGGCTAATGCGCAGCGGGTATTACAAAATGCTTATCCTATTATCGCAGGAATAATTGGTTAAACGGAGGTAGCAATGAAAAAAGATGTTGCGGGCTCTGTTGTTGCGTTTTCGCCTGAACAGGCCTTTGCAAGAACAGGCCTATGTGTTATAATTTTTTTAGTATTTTGCTTGTTGGGAGGGATTTTTGGTGAGATTGTTGATCATGGGGCCCCCGGGTGCTGGTAAGGGCACTCAAGCCGAGGTATTAGTAAAGAAATTAGAGATACCTCACATTTCCACCGGTGATATGTTCCGGGCTGCTATTAAGGAAGGCACTGAAATGGGCAAAAAAGCCAAGGAATATATGGATGCCGGTCAACTGGTTCCCGATGAAGTAGTGGTCGGGATGGTAAAAGAGAGACTGAGCAAGGAAGATTGTGCTCATGGCTTTTTACTGGATGGTTTTCCACGGACTATCGCCCAGGCAGAAGCACTGGAAAAAACATTACAAGAATTGGATATGCAGATCGATGCAGTCATTAATATAGCTGTGCCCCGGGAGAAACTGATGGAGCGCCTGACCGGTCGTAGAATTTGCCGGGCTTGTGGAGCCAGCTATCATGTAGTATTTAATCCTCCTGCCCGGCCAGGCATTTGTGACAAGTGTGGTGGAGAACTGTATCAACGGGATGATGATAATGAAGCAACAGTAGCCAATCGTCTGGATGTTTACGAGGCTCAAACTCAACCATTAATTGACTTTTATCAAGTCAGGGGATTACTGCGGCAAATCGACGGTGACCAGCCCATTGACAAGGTATTGAGTGATATTTTAACGGCTATTGGCAAATAATTTTGGTGGATTTTTGGCCACAGGATTACCTTCCTGTGGTTTTTTATTAAAGTCTGTTGACAAGGAGGTGAAAAAGTGGCCACAGTATTGAAGGAAGTATCCCGTATCTCCGGACTTTATGGTCTTGATGGCGAAGAAAAAGTAGCCAAAGAGCTGGCGGAACAGCTTCCGGAATATTTTCTGGTGATTAACTCACCGCGCCTGGCAATGAATGATAATGTGGTGGATATTGACCATATTGTGATTACGCCGGCTGCGATCTTTGTCATCGAGAGTAAAAACATGAATGGCCGTATTACCGGCGGCCTGATGGGCAACTGGACCCAGGAGCGATTAAATGATGGCAAGAAGGAATATATCAAGATAGGCAATCCTGCCGCTCAGGTTAATCAGTATACCAAAGTTGTTCGGGACTATTTAAAACATCATTACTATCAGCAATACCAGGTCCAAAAAAATTTTAAGATGGAACCCATTGTAGTTTTTACCCATGAACATTCCAATATTAATGGGATTCACTACACTTCCCGGGGACGGGTTGGTAAGGTCAGAGTTTTGTTGTTAAAGGACCTGGTTTCCCATATTATGAGCTTTGATAAGGAATATATGACTTTAGAGGAGATGCATGAGGTAGCTGATATCCTGGTGCCTCAGGATCAGCGGGAACAAACCGGGGTTTATCCGGTGCTGAACGATTTGCCCAAAGAAAGTTTTCGCAGCCGTTATCAGATTCTGGAGGAGATAGGCCGGGGAGCTACCGGGGTGGTTTTCCGCGCCTTTGACAATAAGCTGGATCTGGAAGTAGCAGTAAAGCGGCTGTATGCGGGCCAGGATGGAGAGAAACATAAACAGTGGAAGCAGATTGCCCGGATTTCTGCCCGTTTGAATCACGCCAATATAGTACGCATCCATGACTATTACGAAGAGGATGGCGAGTTTTACCTGGTCATGGACCTGGTCCAGGGTTTGACCTTGAGTGAGGCTCTGGAACAAAGGCAATTTAGCTGGCGCGAAATCTATGATATTCTGGAACAAATATGTAATGCCCTGGACTATGCTCATCGAGAAGGGGTTATTCATCTAGACCTCAAAGGGGATAATATTCTCATTGATGAAAAAGGACTGGTGCATGTTACTGATTTTGGTCTGGCAGCCCTAGCGGAACTGGGCCCTGGCAAAAGCATAGGCACTCCCCTCTATATGGCACCCGAACAGGTAAGAGGAGAAAGGGGGGATAAATCTTCTGACTGGTTTGCGGTCGGAGTTATCCTTTATCAATTGATAACCGGACATTTTCCTTTTTATGGAAAAGACTTGCAAGAAGTAGGACAGGATATTTTATACGGGCAACCCCCGCCGTTAACCCGCTGGCGGGAGGATGCACCGGCAGAACTGGAAAAGGTGCTGGCCAAAGCCCTGGCCAAAGAAGCCAGGCAGCGCTATCAAAGCGGGCGGGAGTTGCTGACTGATTTGAAAACTGCTCTGGGTGAACGCCTTGAAAGTGGACAGGGCTTGACCCAGCAATGGTTTGCCAATCAGCGCTGGTTAAATTTCTGGCGGGATGATAAAAAGAAATTTTATGTCATTGTGGCCCTAACGGCATTAATCTTTGGCTGGATGTTCAGTTTACAAATGTATATAGACCGGAAGTTCCCCCAATCCGGCAGCAGTACAACTGGGGAATTATTACAGGATAGCCGTCTGGATACTACTTTAATTACCAATGAAAATATAAATCAGGCTTATAATAAAGTTGAAGAATGGTCCGGACGCAAAGTTAAGATTACAGGGAGACTGGAGAAGCTGGTTAATCGAACAGAAGATTATCTCTTGTTACAAATGGCTGTTTCAGATAGCAAAGGAGCTATTACCAGAATCCTGGTCCAGTATAATGGGGATCCCCATCTCCTTCTGCAAAAAGAAGAGAGTTTGCCTCTGGTCAGACTGGTAGGCAATCTGGGCTCAACTACTACTGTTGATCCCCGCAATGGGGAAATAATAAAGATACCCTTGATAGTCAACAGTGTAATTGAGCCAATTGAATTATGGAATGCCATGACACCAGCTAAATACAAATTGGATGTTAAGCAGATACTGGTGCGACATGGGATAGAGGTAGAGCTGGAGCGGATAGAAATAGCAGAGGAGGAAACGCGTTTATTCTTAAGGGTCAAGAATCGTTCCTTGCAAAAACATCTGGTCTCTCTGGCTAATCCTCAGGCTAGACAAGGAAATAATATCATCTACCAGCTTTACCATAGCGAAAACAATTATCAATTCGAGTTACAACCCGAACAGGAGGTAAAAGGGCAAATTATCCTTGGGCCCCTTGATATTATCCAGCGGCAAGTCGAAATTAGTTTGGGGAATAATTTTTTGGGACAGGAACCCTGGGTATTTTCAGTCAAGTGGTAGGCACGGCAGCATAGAATATATTAGAACCCGAAAGGGAGGTGCTGACCGTGCCCCAATTCCTTTTGCGTGACCTGGCTACGGAAATTTATCTGGAAGTTTTATGGATTTATATAGATGATGCCCTGGATCGTCAGGACAAAAGAAGGTTTGAAGAATTATGTGGCGAATTATTGTCTATTATTAATGGAACAGGTTGAAGGAGGGCTGGTTATGTTAAAGCGAATCGGAGTATTAACAGGTGGGGGTGATTGCCCGGGTTTAAATGCGGTGATCAGGGCAGTTACCAAATCGGCCCTGCGGGCTGGTCTGGAAGTGGTTGGTATCGAGGATGGTTTTGGGGGGTTAATCAGACAACAGTTTCGCCCTTTGAATCTGGCGGCTGTGTCCGGTATTCTTCCCAAAGGGGGAACGATACTGGGCACTACCAACCGGGACAACCCCTTTAAATACCCTGTGCTGGTAAATGGCGAAAAAAAGTATGTGGATATGTCCCAAACTATCCTGGACAATCTGGCGGTAGCGGGAATTGATGCTCTGGTGGTTATTGGTGGGGACGGCAGTTTGTCTATTGCCAGGGAGTTACATAATAAAGGCTTAAGGGTAGTAGGTGTTCCGAAAACTATAGATAATGATTTATCTGCTACTGACATTACTTTCGGCTTTGATACTGCTTTACATACGGCCACCGAGGCGCTGGACAAGCTCCACACTACTGCTGAATCCCATCACCGGGTAATGATTCTGGAGGTTATGGGCCGTTATGCCGGTTGGATCGCTCTGGAGTCAGGGGTAGCTGGTGGTGCTGATGTAATTTTGATTCCAGAAATAGAGTTCCAGATTGAAAATGTGGTTAAGAAAATCGAGGAACGCTGCCAGCAGGGCAAGAAATTCAGTATTATAGTTGTAGCAGAAGGAGCCAAACTGGGTGAAAACCTGGTAGTGCAGAAAGTAATTGAGGATAGCGGTGATCCTATTCGCCTGGGAGGGATCGGCCAGCGGCTGGCCGATGAGCTGGAGCGCAGGATTAATCTGGAGACCAGAGTGACAGTGCTTGGCCATTTACAGCGCGGTGGCAGTCCTACTCCATTTGACCGCATTCTTGGTACCCGTTATGGGGCAGCAGCCGTAAAAGCCCTGTTGGAAGGGGAGAACGGGGTAATGGTAGCCTTGCGCACTCCCGATATAGTAACTGTTTCCCTGGCTGAAGCTACCGGGGTATTAAAGCGGGTCAATCCTGAACATGATCTGGTTCAGGCGGCTAAAGCCACTGGCATTTCTTTCGGTGATGAATAATATATAAATAAATATATAACAAAAAAGAACTGTACCCACTCTGGATACAGTTCGGAGAAAAGGGGAGAGGAGATGAGGTGATAACAGGACTTATCCTGATTCATATTATAGCTATTTTTTACTTCCTGACCAGTAATTTGGGGGGAGTTGCCGTTTTTGCTGGCTGAACGGCAGAAATGAGGGATTATTTATGATACGTGAGTTAATAAAGCTAAAGAATTTTTGCTGTTTGGTTTTTTCCTCAGCCCAGCAGGCATTGGCCGCAGAGCATATTGTTGATACCCGAGCTTTACCAGCACTAATCATCCCCACTCCCCGTATTATCACAGCTTCTTGCGGGTTGTCGTTGAAATGCCGGTTAGAGGATGAAGCCACAGTTACAGCGGTTTTACGGGCTGAGGGTATAGAACCGGAGGCTTGCTATATTTGTACCGAAGGCCAATTACCCGTTTTGAAATGGAAGGGGACTTAAGCTTTGGGGATTAAGAATTTTGTTGCTATTGATATTGAAACAACAGGAGTTTCACCGGCGATTGATGAGATCATTGAGATCAGCATCTGTCGGTTTGAAGAAGGAGAACTGGTAGAGAGCTGGGAGACTCTGGTTTGTGCTAAACATCCTGTTCCCAGGGAAATTACCCGGTTAACCGGTATTTCTTCGCAGGATTTGCAGCGGGCACCGTGCTGGGAGGAAATAGCGGATCTGGTACGGGATAAAATTGGGGAATTGCCTGTGGTTGGCCATAATGTAGAGTTTGATCTGGGCTTCCTGCGTGCCCGCGGTATTTATGCGGGCCATTTTTTTGATACCTGTCAATTGGCCCGCCTGTTGTATCCCGGTTTGTCTTCTTATTCCCTGGCTGCTGTGGCCAGCTTTCTGGGGCTAAAACCCGGAGAAAGGCACCGGGCCCGCTGGGATGCGGAATTGGCCGGGCAACTCTTTCTCTTAATGCAAGCGGAAGTGGAACAGCGACCACTACCCTGGCTTACCATGGTAGCCAAATGGGCCAATCCAGCCTGGTCCCTGGGCAAACTGATCAGAGAGACAGCTGAAGCAGCTCTAAAAGCCGGATTTGCTCAGCTGCCACCCACCATGGAATGGTTAACTGCGGGCCAGCGGTTACAGTACGCTGACAGCGCAGTTACCGATTCCGGGTTGACGATAGCAGAGATTTTTGCAACAGGTGGGCCCCTGGCCAGGGTGTTTAATCAGTGGGAGAGTAGAGCCCAGCAAATTGAACTGGCTGAAGCTATTTTTACGGCATTAGCCAATGAACGACATTTGGTGGCAGAGGCAGGAACCGGTACTGGCAAGTCCCTGGCCTATCTATTACCTGCGGCAAAGATAGCAATTAGAGAAGGAGCCAGAGTAGTGATCAGTACCAATACCCTGGCTTTGCAGGAACAGCTGCTGGAAAAGGATGGGCCAGTTCTACAACAAATTTTTCCTGGACTAAAAATATTGCCTCTTAAAGGCCGGAGTAATTATTTATGCTGGCGACGCTGGTGGGAACTGGTAGATGGCAGTGAGAGCTGGGATCAGGAAACCTGGACTTTGGCTGGCCGCCTGGCCTGGTGGCTGCATATCACTAAAACCGGCGATGAGGCTGAACTCAGGTTACATGGTCCTGACCGCAGCAAATGGGATTTACTCAAGGCGGAAAGGGATATTTGTCTGGGCAATGCCTGTCCCTGGCAGAAATGCTGCTGGGTGCAAACCAACCGGCTGGCAGCCCAGAAGGCCCAGCTGCTGGTTACAAACCATTCACTCCTCTGTACTGATTTGAAACTGGAAGACAAAGTTTTGCCTGGATATGATTATTTAATCATTGATGAAGCCCATAATCTGGAAGAAGTAGCCCAGCGCCATCTAGGACTGCGCCTGGGTGAAATCGACTTTAGGAGATGGCGGACTGGCCTCTGGCGACGGCCTTTTGGTGGACAGGGGCCTCTGGGTGTACTGGAGAGCTTACCATTAAGGGAAATTAAAGAGGAGCTCCTGCCAGTAAAAAGCCTTAGCCAGGAAGTGGAGAGCCGGGAAAAGGAGTTTTGGGAATTCATTGCCAGCGGGGAAAGATTACCGGAAGTGGTAGGAGACAATTATTTATTGAAGCTGAAAATGTTAGTGGATAGCTTGAACAAGCTGGTCTCTCAGGCAAGGGCCTGGAATCAGGAGGGGCTTATCGCTGAGAGTTTGCTTTCTGAATTGGGAGGAAGAGTCAATCAGGGGCAGGAACTGGTTGAAACTCTGGAAATTTGGTTACAACAACCTTTTTCCCACTGGGTTTACTGGATTGAAGATGGCAATATCTGTGCTGTCCCTGTGGAAGTAGGGCCGATATTGCAGGAGCAGCTTTGGAGCCGAAAAAAATCAGTGATTTTTTGTTCCGCTACCCTTTCCATAGCAGGAAAGAATCACTACTATGCCGAAAGCATCGGGTTAAGAGCCTCTGATTACAAGGAAATTGTTTTATCCAGTCCCTTTGATTATAGAAATCAGGCCCTGCTCCTGGGTGTAGCAGAAGGACCTGATCCCGGGCGGGAAGAAGACAGGCTGGCTGAATATCAGGCCGCCATGTTACTGCAGTTGTTATCCCATTCCGAGGAAAGAGTACTGGCCCTTTTCACTTCTTATAAACATTTGAATACAGTGGCTGATCTGATCGCAGAGCCTATGTTACAGATGGGGCGAAAATTGCTGTTACATGGCCGGGATGGCAGCCGAGGCCGTTTGATTCAGGAGTTTAAGAGTATTGATGGTGCAGTTCTCTTTGGCACCCAGAGTTTCTGGGAGGGCGTAGATCTCCCCGGTGACCTGTTGCGAATGGTGGTAATTATGAAACTGCCCTTTGCTGTGCCCACCTATCCTCCGGTGCAGGCTAAAATGGAATTATGCCGCCAGGCCGGAAAAAATCCTTTTACCAGAGTATCTTTGCCCAGAGCTATCATTCAGTTTAAACAGGGGTTTGGCCGTCTCATTAGAACGGCAGAGGACTGGGGCCTGGTAGTAATTCTGGATCCCAGATTAAAAAACAAAAGCTATGGCCGGGAATTTCTCAACAGCTTGCCAGAGGTAAATGTTGAATGGGCCCATCCCCGGGAAATCGGTTTAAAGGCAAAAACTTGGCTGGAAGCAAGAAAAATGCTACAATATTTAACATAAAATCAAACAGGGGGTAATATGTTACATGCGACAACCGTATCCGATTGCCAGGGAAGCTTTTCCCTACCTGATTTTTTTGGGGATCATCACAGTGTTAGTTGCTTTCTGGTCCTTCTGGGCCGCTCTGGTGCCTTTGACCCTGTTTCTTTACATTGCTTTTTTCTTTCGCAACCCCAAACGTCAGATTCCAACCGATCCGGAGCTGATTTTATCACCAGCTGATGGACGAGTTATGGTTGTAGAAGAAGTGGATGAAAAGCGTTTTCTCAACGGAAAAGCCATCAGGGTCAGTATCTTTCTTTCAGTTTTCAATGTTCATCTCAATCGCTGTCCCATTGCCGGTACTATTGCGTATACTGCTTTTGAAAAGGGTCAGATGCTGCCAGCTTATAAGCCGGAAGCTGCCAAACTCAATGAAAAGAACTTCATCGGCATTGAAAATAACAATTTCAGGGTGCTAGTAGTGCAGATTTCCGGACTAATTGCCCGTACCATTGTCAGCTGGGTTAAAACCGGTGATAAGGTGGCAAAAGGGGAAATTTATGGTCTGATCAAGTTTGGCTCCTGTACAGAGATTTATTTTCCAGCCAGTTGCGAAGTACTGGTAAAACCAGGGGATAAAGTAGTTGGGGGCATTACAGCGGTAGGGAGGATAAAGGATGCATAAGACAACCAAGGCCATACCCAGTATTTTTACCCTTGCCAATTTGTTACTGGGAGTTCTATCTCTTATTTATACCCAGAATAAGGAATGGCAGCTGGCAGCGATAATGATCTTAGGTGCTATGGTATTAGATGGCATGGATGGGCGGTTGGCTCGCAGGCTGGAGGCTACCTCGGCTTTCGGCAAAGAATTGGATTCTCTGTGTGACCTGGTAAGTTTTGGGGTAGCGCCGGCTTTACTGGCATACAGCAAAGTTTTATATGTTTGGTCCAGTGTTGGAATGATTATTGCCATTGTTTTTTCTCTGTGTGGAGCGATCCGGCTGGCCCGGTTTAACATTTTAAATATAACGGGATATTTTGTCGGGGTACCAATTACTGCTGCTGGCAGTCTGGTTGCCTTGTTAATCCTGGCTGGACACTATTTGCACCCCTATGTTTATCCGGTAGTGATGGTTGTTTTGTCTTTTTTAATGGTCAGTAACATTAAAGTTCCAAAATATTAGTGTTGTAAAACCCCCTTGGCGCATAGTATAAAGTAGTGATTGTTGCGAAGGGGTGAAAAATATGCGCGTGTTATTCATCCCCTTGCCGGGGTTTCTCCGAAATCTGTTGCTCAAGCTGTTTCAGTAATTGATAACAGCCTCATTGGAGGCTGTTATTTTTTTCTGAATTAGTCAGAAAATTTTTATTTATCGGCAGGAATTGGCGGTAAAACGTTGAATATAAATTTAACATGCATGGTTGTGTTGGCCTATTAGCACCACTCTTCACTTGCCGTGGTAGGGAGGTGACCTGGTTATTACCAGAAATTTCGCACATATCTGATGAAAGGAGAGTGGACGATGGAGGATGTGGTAAATATCACCGATTTAATAGCGGCCAACCGAGATTTTGCCCGGCAGGTTATGGAGGAAAGTGGCGAAAACCTGCGTCAATGTTATCAATGTGGAAAATGTTCGGCTGGCTGTCCGGTAGCGGCCGATATGGACATACGTCCAAACCGTATCATTCGGATGGTGCTATTAGGTATGAAGGATGAGGTATTGTCTTCCCGGACCATCTGGATGTGTGCTACTTGTTCCACCTGTACTACCCGTTGCCCGCGTGATGTGGATTTGGCAAAAATCATGGATACTCTGCGCATCATTGCTCAGCGAGAAGGAGTGCTGGCAGGGAGCAAGGCAGAAGCTATATTCCACAATTTGTTCCTGGATTCCATCAGCCGCTTTGGTCGAGTATATGAGCTGGGCCTGGTTATTGGTCTGAACCTTAAAACCAGGAATTTATTTAAGGATGCTGATCTGGGCTGGCCGATGATCAGCAAAGGCAAGCTGAATTTGTTGCCCCACAGCATCAAAGGTGCGAAAGAAGTGGCCCGGATTATAGCCGAGGCTAAAAGAACGGAGGGACATAGCTAATGGAATTTGCATATTATCCAGGCTGTTCCCTGCATTCAGTAGCTGCTGAATATGAACAGACTACCAGAGCTGTTTGCCAGAAACTGGGTGTATCCTTAACCGAAATTCCCGACTGGAACTGTTGTGGGGCCAGCTCAGCCCATAGTGTCAATCATTTAGCCGGTATAGCCGTACCGGCCCGCAATCTAGCTCTGGCAGAAGAACAGGGCAAGGATGTAGTGGCACCTTGTGCAGCCTGTTACCAGCGGTTAGTGACAGCTGATTATGAAATGCGGGAGCAACCGGAAACCAGGGCCAGGGTAGAAAAGCTCATCCAGCGCCCCTGGCAGGGCAAGGTCAAGGTATTATCCATTCTTGATGTTTTTAACCAGATAGGTCTGGAACAGATTCGCAAAGCGGCTGTTAAACCTCTGGTTGGTTTAAAGGTGGCCTGTTATTATGGCTGTTATTTGGTCAAGCCGCCCAAGATCGCCCATGTTGATGATCCGGAAAACCCAATGTTAATGGACAATATTCTGCGCACCCTGGGAGCAGAAACTGTGGACTGGCCTTTCAAAACTGAATGCTGTGGCGGTTCCCTGGTACTTACCAATACCGAAGTGGTTTTACGTCTGGGTAAGGACATTCTGGCGGCGGCTGAGGCAGCAGGGGCGAACTGTCTGGTGACACCATGCCCTCTCTGCCAGCCCAACCTGGACATGAGACAGAGCCAGATCAATAAACATTACAATACCAGTTTTAATTTACCGGTGTTCTATCTAACTGAACTGATGGCACTTGCACTGGGTGTCAGCAAAAGCCAGATACCTTTACGCAAACATTTTATTGATCCTCAGCCATTGTTAGTTTCTTTCTAAAAATTAATGATCAGGAGCGATGCCTATGAAACGCACTGGAGTGTTTTTATGCCATTGCGGAACTAACATCGCCGCTGTGGTTGATGTCAGTCGAGTAGCTGAAGAAGTCAAAAAAATGCCTACTGTTGCTCATGTGGAAGAAAACAAGTATTGCTGTTCTGAGCCGGGGCAAGAGGCGATTATCAGGGCTATTAAGGAACATAAACTGGACAGAGTGGTAGTGGCGTCCTGTTCCCCGCGGATGCATGAGCAAACCTTCCAGAAGGCACTGGAAAAAGCGGGGTTAAACCCTTATTTGCTGGAAATGGCCAATGTGAGGGAACATTGTTCCTGGGTACATGCACAGGAACCGGAAAAAGCTACTGTTAAGGCCATTGATCTGGTAAGGAAAGCAGTGGCTAAGACCGTTCGTCTGCAGCCCCTGAAGGAAGATTACATAGGTATTACTAAACGGGCCCTGGTTATCGGGGGTGGAATTGCCGGTATCCAGGCAGCAATTGATATTGCTGATGCTGGCTATGAAGTTTATCTGGTAGAACGGGAAGCTACCATTGGCGGGAAGATGGCCATGCTGGATAAGACCTTTCCGACCTTAGACTGCTCTGCCTGAATAAGCACACCCAAGATGGTTGTTGCGGCGCAACATCCTAACATTAAATTATTGACTTATGCTGAAGTAGAAGAAGTAAACGGCTATATTGGCAACTTTGAAGTAAAAATCAGGCAGAAGGCCCGTTATGTTGACATGACAAAGTGTACTGGTTGTGGCCTCTGTGAAACCAAATGTCCTACCAAAGTTAGCAGTGAATATAACCTGGGACTGGGTAAAAGACCGGCAATTTATAAACCTTTCCCGCAGGCGGTCCCCAATAAGCCGGTGATAGATCCTAACAGCTGTCGCAAGCTGAAGGAAAACAAGTGTGGCGTCTGTGCCAAGGTATGTCCTACCGGGGCTATCAAGTATGATGACCAGGACCAGATCCTTACCGAAAAATTTGGTGCCATTGTCATGGCTACTGGTTTTGACCTCTTTGATTGGACTCAGACTTATGGGGAATACGGTTATGGCCAGTATCCGGATGTAATTACCGGTTTGCATTTTGAACGCCTGGCCAATGCATCCGGTCCTACTGGTGGAAAAATCAAGCGCCCCTCTGATGGCAAAGTGCCGGAAAAAGTGGTTTTTATCAAGTGTGTTGGTTCCCGGGATGATACCAAAGGTAAGTCCTATTGTTCCAGAGCCTGCTGTATGTATACAGCCAAACACGCCATGCAGGTATTGGAAAAAATACCTAATTCAGAAGCCTATGTATTTTATATGGATGTAAGGACTCCGGGGAAGGCATATGAAGAGTTTTATCAGCGAGCAGTGCAAGCAGGAGCCCAGTATCTGAGAGGTCGGGTATCGAAAATTTATCCAAAAGGTGACAAGCTGGTAGTTAGAGGGGAGGATACCCTGCTGGGCAAACAGGTAGAAGTAGAAGCAGATATGGTGGTTTTGGCCACAGCGATGGTTCCCTCGGCTGGTTCTGATAAAATTGCACAAATTGTGGGCTTTTCCACTGATAAAGATGGATTCTTTACTGAAGCCCATCCCAAGCTGCGCCCAGTAGAAACCAATACTGCCGGGGTATTTCTGGCTGGTTGCTGCCAGGGGCCCAAAGATGTTCCTGACACTGTTTCTCAGGCCAGTGCAGCTGCGGCCAAGGTTATCACTCTGCTGGCCAAAGACCAGATGGCAACCAACCCGCGGGTATCAGAAGTCAATCCGGCCCTTTGTTCGGGTTGTATGTTGTGCCAGCCGGTTTGTCCGTATAAAGCCATTGAAGCGCGTACCATCACTGAAAGAGGCCACCATGGCATGGTTGAAAGAGTTATCGCTGCCGTTAATTCCGGACTATGCCAGGGCTGTGGGGCTTGTACTGTTGCTTGTCGTTCTGGTGCACTGAACCTGAAAGGATTCTCCAATGAACAGCTCTTGGCGGAGGTGGATGCAGCATGTCGTTAGAAAATAAGCAGGACTGGGAACCCAAAATTGTAGGTTTTGCCTGTAACTGGTGTAGCTATGCCGGTGCCGATTCAGCCGGTGTCAGCCGTTTTCAGTATCCTGCTACGATTAGAGTAGTTCGGGTACCATGTTCTGGTCGGGTTAATCCCCAGTTTGTCATTCGAGCCTTTCAGCGCGGGGCTGACGGTGTGCTGGTAGCCGGTTGACATCCCGGTGACTGCCACTATGCTAGTGGCAATTACTTTACCCGTCGGCGCTATTTGATTATGAAAAGATTGTTAGAATACGTGGGACTGGAGCCGGGGCGGTTTAAAGCCCGCTGGATTTCCGGCTCAGAGGGGCAGAAGTGGGCTGAGACCATCAAAGAAATGTCTGAACAGATCAGGGCTCTTGGTCCCAACAGGAAGATGAGGGATGACAGATGATCAAACTGGTAGAAGAGCTGCGGGCAGAAGTGGCTCGTCTGCTTGCGGATGGCGAGGTCAAACTGGTTATCGGTTATGAGAATGGCTCTGATCCTACCCGGACCACTCCGCTGTTTGTGAAGTCGGCGGATCAGGTTCAGCGTCTTACCTTTTCTCCCTTCGCCATCAATAATCTGGCTAAATATTTGCTGGATTATCAGGTTGGGGAAGGGAAAATCGGGATTATTGCCAAAGGTTGTGACTCCAGAGCCATAGTGCGCTTGTTGCAGGATAAACAGTTTCCGGCTGAGCGTTTGATGGTAATCGGAGTAAGCTGTCCTGGACAGCTGGATAGCAGAAAAGTTCTGGCTCAGATCGATCCCCTGGCTAAATTGGAGCGGGTTGAACTAAAAGGGGAAGAAGTAGTACTTGTGACCGATCGCGGCCAGTTCAGCCTTAAAAAAGCTGACTACTTAATGGATAAGTGTAAGGAATGTGAAACTCCCAGGCCAGTACTTAGCCATAAATTTATCGGGCCCGAGCCTCCAGCAGGTAAAACTCCTGCCTATGAGGAAATTGCCCGATATGAGGCCATGAGTCCGGCGGAAAAGGCTGCTTTCTGGGATAAGCAATTTGAAAAATGCATCCGTTGCTATGCCTGCCGTAATGTTTGTCCGGCTTGCAACTGTCGTCAGTGTTGTTTTGATCAGGCTGAACCCAACTGGCTGGGGAAAGGGGTAAATGCATCGGAAAATCACATGTTCCAGCTGACCAGGGCAATGCATGTGGCAGGTCGTTGTGTGGACTGCGGTGAATGCGACCGGGTATGTCCTATGGATATCCCATTGCGCTTACTTAACCGTAAAGTCTTAAAAGATATTAAAGAATTGTTTAGTGTGCCCACGCCCGGGATTGATGATACTGCACCGGTTTTAGGGGCCTATCGGGCCGCTGATCCGGATGAATTCCACTAATATGAGGTGGTTGTTGATGGAAAACAGGTTTCTATCGGAAGCTAAACTGGACCAATTTCTGGCTGGGCTGGGGCAAAAGTATCAGGTAATTGCACCTGTGGAGGAAGAGGGGATAGTATTATTTAAGCCCTGGCAAAATGGACAGAAGATCACTTTGCGGGGCAGCAATTCCGTAGTTCCTCCCAAGGATTTCTTCTTTCCCCAGACCGAGACCATGTTTAAATTTAATGCCGCTGGTGATTGGGAAATTGAGCAGGCACCGGGTATTGGGCCCAGAGTGATTGCCGGCATGCGTCCCTGTGATATTATGAGCTTGAAATTGCTGGATCCGGTTTTCATCGGCGAAAAATTCAATGATGTCTATTATCGTGATAAAAGGGATAATACAGTTATTATCGGTGTCAGCTGTGAAGAGGTTAATCACAATTGCTTTTGCGCTGCCTATGGCAACTCCCCTGTTAACGGGGAAGGGGCAGATTTGCATCTGACCTGGCTGGGTGATGGTTACCTGGTCGAAGTTCTAACTGAACGGGGGCGCGAACTGGTGGAAAGTCAGTCTTCCCTTTTTACAGCTGCCGGTACAGATGCCCAGTCTAAAAAGGCCGAAAAAGCTGAAAAGCTTCTGGTCAAGCAACGGCCTGTAGATGTTGCCGGTGTCAAGGAAAAGCTGGATGAGATGTTTGAGCATCCCTACTGGGAAGAGATTGCCCCTAAGTGTCTGGGCTGCGGTGCCTGTACTTATGTTTGCCCTACCTGTCATTGTTTTGATATCGTTGACCATGTTTCCCATGGTTATGAAGGGGAAAGGTTCCGCTGCTGGGATTCCTGTATGTTTGCTGATTTTACCTGCATGGCTGGGGGGCACAACCCTCGACCCACGAAAAAGGAACGGGTCAGAAACCGTTTCCTGCATAAATTGAAATACCATAATGATCGTTATAATCTGCCGGGTTGCGTGGGCTGTGGCCGATGCCTGAGTAAGTGTCCGGTTAACATGGACATTACTCGTATTATCTCCGATGTAAAGGGTGTGAAATAAAGAATGTGCAAGAGCGCAAATCCTTTGCAACCCCATATAGCCACCATAACTAAAATTATTGATGAAACACCGGATGTTAAAACCTTTCAGGTGGTTTTTGATGATCCCCAGGTTTTAGATAATTTTGGTAACTTGCCAGGTCAGGTAGCCCAGCTGTCAGTGATCGGAACCGGGGAAGCCACGATTTCCATTACCAGCTCCCCTACCAGAAAGGGATTTCTGGAATTTTCTATCAAAAAGGTGGGTCGCTTAACTTCTGTTATTCACCAGTTAGAAGAAGGATCAAAAATCGGGGTAAGGGGTCCCTATGGAAACCATTTCCCCTATGAAATGATGAAAGGGAAGGACCTGCTTTTTATCGGTGGTGGTATCGGGCTGGCGCCTTTGCGATCCCTGATTGATTTCGTACTGGCAGATGAAAACAGAAAAGACTATGGTAAAGTGGAAATTATTTATGGGGCACGGTCAAAAGCCGACCTCTGTTTTAAGTATGATCTCTTCGATCGCTGGCCTAAAGCCAAGGATTGTCAGGTCTATGTAACTATCGACCGGCCGGAAGAAGGCTGGGACGGCAAGGTGGCTTTTGTGCCGGCTTATCTGGAAGAACTTAATCCCAGTTCCCAGAACAAAATCGCAATTACTTGCGGACCTCCGATCATGATCAAATTCGTGTTACAGGCCCTGGAAAAAATGGGCTATACAGAGGAACAGGTAGTAACAACCCTGGAATTAAAAATGAAATGCGGAATCGGAAAATGCGGGCGTTGTAACATCGGTCATAAATTTGTTTGTGTTGACGGACCTGTATTTACCCTGGCTCAGCTCAAACAAATGCCCAATGAGTTTTAAAAAATACCCCCTCCTCCATACAATGGAGTGAGGGGGTGCTTATTATGGCATTAGCATTTGTCAGGCAAAACAGAGCTAGCATGGGGAAAAGAAAACAAAAGAAAAAAAGCCGGGTGCTTTTCGGTCTGGTTTACTTGATTTCAGGATTAGTGCTGATCAGCGTGCACCTGTTAATGCGCCTGCAATAGAACCGACTAAAATGGCAGCTATGTTGCCTACCCAGGCAGAGATGGTCATTGCGGACCCGTAAAAAACTATACCGATGGCCAGTAAAAACAGGATGAAAAATACACTTAGCAACAAGGTATGATATAATATACGGTGTTCCACCCTATTACCGAGATACCAGCTACCAGAAAAGGCAGAACCGGCTAGAAAAAGAACTACGAAATAGTCAATATACGTTTCTGGAAGGGATGTAAACTTAAGGGCAAGAGCCAGCACGACTGTAAATATCAACAAGGAAAGAATAGAGATTATTGAGGCAACAGTGATTGCACGCCAGTTTAAAGTTTCATCCATCCTTTTCACCTCCCTGCTAAAAAATTTATGCATGGAACAGGAATATATAACTGCTTGGCAATAATGAAGGAGGTATGCCGGTGATTACCAATTATCAGCTGGGTAACAGCCTTTATTTAAATATTACCAATGCCTGTACCAATCGCTGTGATTTTTGCATTCGCAATACTACTCAGGGACCTGGGGAGAAAAGCTTATGGCTGGAAAGAGAACCTTTGGCCAGGGAAATCATTGCTGACTTGCCGGCTGATTTAAAGCAATTCGATGAGGTGGTATTTTGCGGCTATGGTGAGCCTTTAGTGCGTCTGGAGGTAGTAAAGGAAGTAGCAGCTTATCTAAGGCAACAGCAGGTGAAGTCCATCCGCATTAACACCAATGGACAGGCTAATCTTATTCACCGGCGCAATATTGTACCGGATTTGGTAGGGTTGGTAGATGTGGTTTCTATCAGCCTCAATGCGGAAAATGCGGAAAAGTATCAGGCTAAATGCCATTCTGTGTATGGTAAAGAGGCATATTCCGCTTTACTGGAGTTTGCAGCAGAATGCCGCAAACATCTTCCCAGAGTAATCTTGACGGTAGTGGATGATGGAACAGTAGATATCGGGGCCTGTCATAAAATTGCGGAAACCCTGGGTGTGGAATTGCGAATCAGACATTATTATCCCGAGTTTGCTTGAAAAAATCGCCCTGTCGGCTGGCAGGGCGATTTTGCATATTTACCTGTGAACAAGCATAGATTTTTTGGTAGGGAAAGGAGGGACAATATGTTGACCCTGGAAGAGGAAAGGGAGAACTACCTGGTTGTTTTGAGCAAAAACCCCAAGGATGTCTGGACCCTCTTGCGCCTGGGTTATGTTAGCACCAGGCTGAAAATTTATGAAGAAGCCAAGCATGCTTATGAAACTGCGTTAAAACTGGATGACAACCTTTATTTTGCCTATTATGGTCTGGGTTATATTGCCTGGCAACAACAGCAACTGGATCTCGCTAAAAACTACTGGCAAAAGGCGATCAAAATAAACCCTTATTATTTGCAGGCATTGTTTCGCCTGGGAGTAGTGGAAGCCGATTCCGGTAATTGGACGGAAGCGGTAAATTATTTTCAGAAGGTGCTGGCTATAGAAGGAGCACATATAAAGGCTTTGCTCTGGCTGGGAAAATGTTTAAATCTCCTGGGTAGATATGAGGAAGCTATTGCTCCTTTGACTCGGGTTACTGCTTTAAAACCGGAGATCGAATTTGGCTGGTATCAGCTGGCATTAGCTTATGCTGGTATAGGGGAAATCAGGGAAGCTGTCGCCAAAGTTAAAGAGGCAATCAGGCTTAATCCGCGTTTACCTCATTTATATGACAAACTGGCAAAATGGTTATGGCAATTAGGGTATGGACAGCAAGCGGAAACTGCCCATCGCCAGGCAGTAGAGCTTGCCCCTAATCTGGGCATATACTGGCGCAACTGGGGTTTGGCCTTATGGCGTACAGGACGCTGGCAGGAAGCGGAAGAGCCGTTACGAAAAGCAGTAGAGCTGGAAAAAGATAATGGTATAAACTGGTATTATCTAGGTCGGGTTTTGTATAAGGGTAAAAAAAATGCGGAAGCAAAAACAGCATTTGCAAAAGCTCTGGAATTGATGCCTTTCCATCAGGCCAGCAAAAGATATTTAAATCTCTTATCTAAAACCTAAGGCCTGATAATCTGTGGCATGGATTTGACCGGTAATTTCAACTTTTCTTGTTTTTTGCCAGTTTTTCACTGCAAGCTCGGTACTGTAACCAAAAATACCGTCAGCATTTCCTTGATAAAATCCCAGAGCAGAAAGGCGTTCCTGAACTAGGACTACATCAGCACCTTTTAAGTCCCGAAAAAGAGGTCGCCAGCTCCAGGAAGCAAAAGGATTGCCGATAATGACCACTGGTGTACCTGTTTTTACCAGTGGATATAAACGCTCAATATCCTGGTTTTTCATTCTAATACAACCGGCTGAAGCCCGCTGACCAATGGACCAGGGCTTGTTGGTGCCATGAATGCCATATTTACCCCAGGGAACATCTAATCCCAGGAACCTGCTGCCAAAACCGTTACCCCAGTTGGCAGATTTATGTATTACTTTCCAGTTGCCGATCGGGGTAGGCGAATTTTTTTTGCCTATGGCTACCGGAAATTGAACAAGGGGCTGGTTACCTTGCAGAGCTGTAATAGTACGATTATTAAGATCGATTAATAACCAGGTATTTTGGTTGGAGGCAATTACTGGGGAAAAAGGAAAGAAAAGAAAAATTAACACATATAATATTGCTTTGCGCATTCCCATCACCCCTAATATTTTAACGCCAAAAAATTTTTTTATTCGGCAGGGATTTTACATAAAATATAGTAATTACCAATTAGGCGAGAGAAAGAGAAAAGGAGGTGAAGGAGAAATGAAAAAAGTTATGGTTAGAGCTGAGAAATGCCTGTCCTGCCATAGCTGCGAACTGGCCTGTGCTGTTGCCCATAGCCAGCAGAAAAATTTATTTCTTACTATATTGAATGGGGAAAAACCGGTTAACAGGGTACAGGTGGAAAAAACCAGCCAGGGTGCCATGCCTTTACAGTGCCGTCATTGTGATGATGCGCCCTGTTTACTGGCCTGTATGACCGGTGCTATCTACCGCGCTGGGGATGGGAGTGTACAACTAAAACGGGAACGCTGTGTCAGTTGCTGGATGTGCATTATGAGCTGTCCCTACGGAGTCATGTTGACAGAGGCTGAGGGGAAGGCAGTTAAGTGCGACCTCTGTCATGATACAGGCAAGCCATCCTGTGTTCAGGCATGTCCTACTCAGGCTCTTGTTTATGAGGAAGGGGAAGAGTTTGCTGCTGCAATAAGAAAAAATTATGCCAAAAATTTAATCTAGAGAGGGAGGCTACAGATATGGAGAAATTTACAATAGATACCGGGGCGGAGCAAGTATTACAAAACTGGCAGGGTCCTGTAGAACATGTCTGGCAGAGGTACCAGGAACAGGAACCCCAGTGTGGCTTCGGCAGTCTAGGCTTGTGCTGCCGTCACTGCGGCCAGGGCCCTTGCCGGATTAATCCTTTTGGGAAACCAGACAAAGGAATCTGTGGAGCAGATGGCAATATTATGGTTGCCAGGAACTTGCTCAGACAGGTTACTGCCGGGGCAGCAGCTCATGTGGATCATGCCTATGAAACCCTGGAAGTTTTAGAAAAGGCCTTATCTGAAGAAGGACCATACAAGATCACTGATGCTGAAAAGCTAAAAGGGCTGGCTCACAAACTGGGGATTGCTGTTGAAGGCAAAGATATAAAAGATATTGGCAAAGAATTAGTAGCCAAAGCCAGAGAAGATTTTCAACGTTTTGGCAGTGGAGAATTGAACTGGCTGGTTGCCCATGCTCCCAAAGAAAGGGTAGCTAAATGGCGGGAACTGGGGGTAATACCCAGAAATGCTGACCGGGAAATTCGCGAAGCCTTACATCAGACCACCATGGGCATGGACGCTTCCTGGCCAAATCTTTTGCTGGCTACTGTCAAGCTGGGTCTGGTGGATGGTTATGCAGGTTTAAAACTGGGTACTGATTTGCAGGATATACTATTTGGTACACCTCAGCCTGTCTTCAGTGAAGCTAACCTTGGTGTCCTGACTGAAGAAAACGTAAATATTGTTATGCATGGACATATACCTTTACTTTCCGAGAAAATAGTAGAATGGGCCAGAAAGCTGACACCGGAAGCACAGAAAGCAGGGGCCAAAAGTATTCAAGTCAGCGGTATTTGCTGTACAGCCAATGAAATTTTGATGCGACATGGCATTCCCCTGGCAACTAATTTTCTGGCCCAGGAACTGGCAATAGCCACCGGACTCACTGATGCCATGATTGTGGATGTGCAATGTATTATGCCATCTCTGGCTTCCCTGGCCAGATGCTACCATACAGTCCTCATTACTACCAACCCCATCGTCAAAATGGATGGCGCAACCCACCTGGAATGGTCCTATCAGCAAGCTGATGAAATGGCCAGAAAAGCAGTAGAATTGGCTATTGCAGCTTATAGCAAGCGAGATCCTGCCAAAATCAATGCCACCCGAGAAAAGACTACCCTCATGGCTGGTTTCAGTGTAGAAACTATTATTTCAATCCTCAGCAAAATAGATGCTCAAGAACCCTTAAAGCTCCTGGTTCAGGAGATTAGCAATGGCGATATCCAGGGGGTAGTGGCAACTGTTGGTTGCAATAATGTCAAGATTACCCATGATTACCTGCACGTAAATTTAGTCAAAGAATTAATCAGCAAAGATGTACTGGTTGTGACAACGGGCTGTTCAGCTAATGCCCTGGCCAAAGCTGGTTTGCTCAATAGTGAAGCTACGGAAAAGTGGGCTGGGCCGGGCTTGAAGAAGATCCTGTCTCTCCTGGGTCAGGTAGCCGGTCTGGATAAACCCTTGCCGCCAGTCTGGCACATGGGCTCCTGTGTAGATAATTCCCGGATTGGTGATGTGCTGACAGCTCTGGCAGAATACCTGGGCGTGACTGTTCAGCAATTGCCTGTTGCCGCTTCGGCGCCGGAACATCAGCATGAAAAGGCCCTGGCTATCGGTACCTGGGCTGTAGCCATGGGATGTCTGGTTCACTTAGGAGTAATGCCTCCGATATTAGGGGGGCAGGAAGTCACTGCTTTCCTAACCAGTGGCGCAGAAGAGGTTCTCGGAGGCAAGTTTTTCGTAGAATCCGACCCTGTAAAAGCTGCAACGGTTATTTATGAACATATTCAGGCCAAACGCAAGGGACTGGGCTTATAGGAGGCAGTGACAATGGCCTGTTTACAGCGAGAGATCGTTATTATCGGCAACAGCATTGCCGGGATTACTGCTGCCCAGGAATTGAGGAGGCTTGTTCCCTGGCGGAAAATCACTATCTTGACTGCTGAGACAGAGGGCGGATTTTATAGTAAACCGCTATTAACCTACTTTCTGGCTCAGAAAATCCAGTCTGAACAAATCTATATTAAAACGGCTGCGGCCATAAAGGAACAGGGGATTGAACAAATTACCGATTATAAAGTACAGGCTATTGATGTTAACCGGCGACTGATAGTTGATAAACAAGGAAAGGAAATCCAGTATCAAAAGCTATTGATTGCCAGTGGGGCTGACCCTGTGGCTATTGACTTGCCTGGCGTCGAACTCAAAGGTGTTACCCCATTACGTACATTGGAACATCTACAAATCATCAAAGCTAGATTACAGCAAACCCAGAAATGCGCTATCATTGGCGGGGGATTGGTGGGCCTTAAAACTGCCTGGGCTTTGCGGGAACTGGACAAACAGGTAAGCATGATTATTTCCTCCAGTTATCCTTTTTCCCAGGGCCTGGATACAAGAGCAGGTGAAATCCTGGCAGCTCATTTGATTGAACACGGGATAGAGCTAATTTTCGGGGACAACCCGGTCGCCTTCACTGGCAGTCCAGAACAGGGCCTAACCGCTCTGCAGACGGCCAGGGGCAGAACATTGCCAGCAGGACTTGCGGTTATCGGTAAGGGAGTTAACCCCAATAGCGATTTCCTTGGCCGGGAAAAAGGCATACCGGTTAACCAATTTCAGGAAACAGAGTACGAAAATATCTATGCTGCCGGGGATGTGACCCTGGCCAAAGAAAAAGTTACCGGGAAACTGCGTAACCTGGCCCTTTGGCCGGTAGCAGCCCGACAGGGTTTAATTGCTGCCAGAAATATGGCCGGGTATAAAACAGCCTGGGATGATTATCAACCGGGCAATTCTGCTCATTTTGGCAGTTTGCGGCTGATTACCGGCGGACTTTCACCTTTGACTCCAGCTGAGGCTGAGGTGGAGGTTATAAAAGATAGGGGGAAAGAATACCAGAAGCTTGTTTTCCTTGAAGGAACCCTGGCCGGATTTATTTTGCTTGGAGCATCGGCCCGGATTGCCGGACCTCTTTCCTGGGGTCTAGGGAGTTGGAAAAAAGCGCAAGCACTGGACTGGTTCAGCAGGAAAAAAGCTGTTTTTGTCGAATAAAAAACAAAAAACAATTTGGAGCTGAGATTATGCAAATTCGCTCAAGGATTTTGGCCGGAATGATGTTGTTCCTGCTTCTAAGTGGTTGCGCTAAAGGTGGTACTATTTCCGGAAATGATCAGAACTGGTTAGCAGCTGATGCCAGAGAGGGATTGCGGGCTGCCTGGGAGAGGGATTATCGCCTCTTGAGCATTGTAACTGGCAATATCAACCGGTTACGCAGTTCTGACCAGCCCGCCTGGATTCTCGGAAAAGCTACGGGAGCACTGGAAGCTTTTATTTATACTGAGGAACAGGAATATCAACGTTTGGATGAAAACCGTAATATTAGCGTGGAGATAAAAAAAGAGCTGGTTACTCCCGGGCTTTTAACCCAGTTGTTGCAAACCAGAGCGGTACTAACCCACATTAAACAGGATATATTTGATCCCTGGAGCCAGAGCCTTCTGACCAATCAAGCCTTAACGGTAGAACAGGAAAAAGCAATTGAGCAAACAAAAGAATTATTGCAAAAACTTACTGATATATATGAAAAACTGGCAGATGAATGGGAAAAAATGAATGGTAACCAGAGACAGGAATTAGTACAGGAGTTAGGGCAGGTACAGGAGCAACTGCAAAAATTGAGTTATCCCCGCAAGGGTTAAGATTGGCAGAGGGAGGCGATAGTGGTGCGGGCGTTGAATTTCTATTCTTCCAATTACCATGGTCATCTGTTATGTCGCAAGAAGAATTGTACCATCAGACTGGGAGATAAGAGAGAGAAATATAGTGAAGGTGATATCGTTTGGATTACTGCCGGTAATCGCTTTGAACCCCGCAAAAAAGTTTTTACTGCTGTCCTGGACAGAGTAATTGTCAAAAAACTTTCAGAGTTAAATGAAGATGATTTAAAAGGAGAAAGTCCGGATATTCGTTCTCTGGATGATGTAATCAAGTATCTTTCTGAGATTTACAAACGTCCAGTAGAAAAGGATGAAACTGTTACAGTCATCTATTTTTCCGAAATTCTCGAGTAAGAGATAATTCCTCCGTGAAAAGGAGGAATTTTTTTCTTTGACATTTTATTCCTTCTATTATATAATAAATAATGGTTTTGTAAATCGTAATGTAATAACCGGGGAGATGCAGATTTTATGAATTTTACTGCTTTTTTATCTGAAAATCGTAATTTTCGGTTTTTATGGTTAAGTCAGCTGATATCAGCGCTGGGGGACTGGATCAGCTATGTCGCTTTAACTCTTTTTGTAATTGACAGGTATTCCAATTCCGTACAAGCCCTTGCCTGGATTACCCTTAGCAAGACCCTGGCCATTCTGTTTTTTGGGCCGCTTGGTGGGGCAATGGCTGATCAACACAACCGGAAAAAATTGATGGTCATTGCGGATTTATCCCGGTTTTTCCTTACTCTTTTGTTGCTTTTTTCCCCTCCCCTCTGGGCCTTAACATTGATAGTTTTTGCCTTAAATATTTTATCGTGCCTGTTTACCCCGGCCTATTATGCTATTATCCCTGAACTGGTTGAGGAAAAAAATCTGCTGGCTGCTAATAGCATTAATGGTGTTACGGCAAACAGTGTCTGGTTGCTGGGGACTTTAATTGGTGGTGTCATGGTTGCTGCTATCGGCTACCGATGGGCCTTTTTATTTGATGCTTTGAGTTTTCTTTTATCAGCACTTTTTCTGGCTTTCATTAACTATCGTTCGCAGAAAACGGCTCATTTTTCTTTGCTTATGCCTTTTCAGCAAACCTATCAGGGCCTGCGGGAAATAAAAAAATCACCACCGCACTTAATCATGTTTGCAGTGGTGTTTGGCTTTTTCCTGGCCGGTGGTTTTTATAATTTTGTCCAGCCCTTGATAATTCGCAAGGAACTGGGACTGGCTGAAGTTTACTACAGTTACGCTCTTGCCCTCACTGGCGGACTGATGATTTTAACCTCTTTTTTACTGGGGAAATATGGTCAGAGAGTTCCTAGACCATTACTGGTACAAATTAGTGTCCTGCTGGGCGGGATAGCATTTATACTGCTGGGCTGGCAGATCAACTGGGCAACTGTAGTGATTGCAGCTGCTCTGGTCGGAATATCCAATTCCTTTGGCGGCCTGGGCATGCGAACATTTATGCAGGAAATAACACCTAATGAGCTCAGGGGCAAAGTTTTTGGTTTGATCGAACCAATTATCAATAGCGCCATGGCAATTGCTGCGTTTGGTGGCATGGTAGTATTGAAGGGACTGGGCTATAACTGGCCGTTAAAATTAAGCGGGATCTTCCTGATTTTAGTCTTGTTTTTGGCGATCGCATTAAATAGATATAATAATTTACAATCTGATTTAAGTCAGCAAAATATCTCCGCATAAAAGAGAAACCCCTGCATTTGCAGGGGTTTTTGACTTATTGGTGCCGAAGGCGAGACTCGAACTCGCACGTGGGGTAACCACGCCAGATTTTGAGTCTGGTGCGTCTGCCAGTTCCGCCACTTCGGCAGGATTTGGAGGCGGCGGTCGGAATCGAACCGACGCATATCGGTTTTGCAGACCGCTGCGTTACCACTTCGCCACGCCGCCATATTTAAGAAAATGGAGCGGAAGACGGGATTCGAACCCGCGACCCTCGCCTTGGCAAGGCGATGCTCTACCACTGAGCCACTTCCGCCTGCGAAAGATAGTATAAACTATCAGTAAAAAGAAGTCAAGTAGATTTAGAATTCTACATATATATGTAACACCCAGGGGGTTTTGGGAGGAAAGGAGGCGACCTCAATGGATTTTTTACAAAAACTGGAATTATATCGACAGCAGCAGGAAGCTTTGGCCTGGGAAGGCACCTTCAAAGACTATTTGCAGCTAGTCAAAGCAAGACCTTATATTGCTCAGCTTTCCCATGCCAGAATCTATAACATGATTAAAGATGCTGGCATTGAAGAGGAAAATGGGGTAAAAAAATACAAGTTTTTTGCCGAAGAAATTTTTGGTTTGGAAAAAACCCTGGAGAAGCTGGTAGAGGAATATTTTCACTCAGCAGCGCGACGCTTGGATGTGCGTAAGCGCATTTTGCTTTTAATGGGGCCTGTCTCAGGGGGAAAATCAACGATTGTAACCATGCTCAAAAAAGGCCTGGAAAAATATTCGCGCACTGATAGAGGGGCGTTATACGGGATAAAAGGTTGCCCCATGCATGAAGAGCCATTACACCTGATTCCGGAAGAACTGCGCCCGGACTTTGAGCGGGAATATGGGGTTTATATCGAAGGTAACCTCTGTCCTGTTTGCCGTTTGCGTTTACAAACGGAATTCAACGGACAGATCGAATTGATGCCGGTAGAAAGGGTAATTTTTTCCGAGGAAAACCGGATTGGCATAGGTACTTTCACACCTTCTGACCCCAAATCCCAGGATATTGCTGACCTAACAGGCTCCATTGACTTTTCTACGATTACTGAATATGGTTCTGAGTCTGATCCCCGGGCTTATCGCTTTGATGGTGAGCTGAACATTGCCAACAGAGGGATCATGGAATTCCAGGAAATGTTAAAGTGTGACGAAAAATTCCTCTGGAACCTGTTGAGCCTATCACAGGAAGGAAATTTCAAGGCCGGCCGCTTTGCTTTAATTTCGGCAGATGAAGTTGTAGTAGCTCACACAAACGAAGCTGAGTATAAAGCTTTTATCAGCAATAAGAAAAATGAGGCTCTGCAGTCCCGGATAATTGTCATCAGGGTACCTTATAATCTGAAAGTTTCAGAAGAGGTCAAGATCTACGAAAAATTAATTCGCAACAGTGATATGAAACATATTCACATTGCTCCCCATGCTTTACGGGCAGCTTCTATTTTCTCTGTGCTCAGCCGCCTGAAAGAATCCAAGAAACAGGGAATGGACCTGGTCAAGAAAATGAAGCTTTATGATGGAGAAGATGTAGAGGGATTCAAGCAAAAAGATGTAACTGAACTGCTGAATGAGAATCCTGATGAAGGGATGAGCGGGGTTGATCCGCGTTATGTAATTAACCGAATTTCCAGTGCGCTGGTGACCAAGGATACAACCTGTATCAATGCTCTTGATGTACTGCGGGCTCTTAAAGATGGACTGGATCAGCATCCATCCATTACCAAGGAGGAAAAAGAGCGGTTGATCAATTTCATTGCCATTGCCCGGCGGGAATTTGATGAGATCGCTAAAAAAGAAGTGCAAAAGGCTTTTGTCTATTCCTATGAAGAGAGTGCCAGAACCCTGTTCCAGAACTATCTTGATAATGTAGAGGCCTATTGCAATGGAGTAAAATTAAAAGATCCCATTACTGAAGAAGAACTAGATCCAGATGAGAAATTGATGCGTTCCATTGAAGAACAGATCGGGGTTTCGGAAAATGCCAAGAAAAGTTTTCGGGAGGAAATCCTGATTCGCCTTTCCAATTATGCCCGGCGGGGAAAAACTTTTGATTACAACAGTCATGAACGCCTTAAAGAGGCTATTGAGAAAAAACTCTTTGCCGACTTGAAAGATGTAGTTAAAATTACAACCTCTACCCGTACTCCCGATGCGGAACAGCTAAAGCGTATTAACCAGGTATCCAAGCGCCTCATTGATGAACACGGGTATTGCCCGGTCTGTGCCAATGAATTGCTAAAATATGTAGGAAGCTTACTTAACCGGTAACGGGAGGGGGTAATATGACATCGATTGTCTCCCGGGACGATTGGTCACTGCATCGCAAAGGGTTCCTTGATCAACAAAGACATCAGGAGAAGGTAAAGGAAGCTATAAAAAACAATCTGGCAGATATTGTTAGTGAAGAAAGCATCATTATGTCTGATGGTAAAAAGATAATTAAAGTTCCCATTCGCTCCCTGGATGAATATCGTTTCCGCTATAATTTTAACAAGCAAAAGCATGTGGGCCAGGGTAAAGGAGACAGTAAAGTCGGTGATGTTTTGGGGTCAGATGTGAAAGCCGGCAAAGGACCGGGTAAAGGCCCGGGCGCCGGCGATCAGCCTGGGTTTGATTATTATGAAGCAGAAGTAACGGTAGATGAGCTGGCAGCATTGATTTTCGAAGATCTGGGACTACCCAATCTGGAACAAAAAACGGCACCAGAGCTGGAGAATGTGAAATATCACTTCAATGATGTCCGCAAAGTGGGTATTACGGGCAACCTGGATAAGAAAAGAACACTTCTGGAGAATTTGAAACGCAATGCATTAAAGGGAATTAAAGGAATTGGCAAAATCAGCAAAGATGACTTGCGATTTAAAACCTGGGTGGAAAAATTTGAGTATCACGCCAATGCAGTAGTCCTGGCTATGATGGATACTTCCGGGTCAATGGGGCCCTTTGAAAAATACATTGCTCGCAGTTTCTTTTTCTGGATGGTGAAGTTTTTGCGTACAAAATATAAAGCGGTAAATATAGTGTTTTTAGCCCACCACACTGAGGCTAAAGAGGTCACAGAAGACGAATTTTTTACTAAAGGCGAATCAGGGGGTACGCGCTGTTCCTCGGTCTATAAACTGGCCCTGGATATTATTGAAAAACGCTATAGTCCCCAGGATTATAATATTTATGCCTTTCATTTTTCGGATGGCGATAATCTGGCTTCAGACAATGAATTGTGTGTCAAGTTGTTACATCAGCTGGCAGAACAATGTAATATGGTTGGCTATGGAGAAATTGTCGGGCCCTATTACCGGCATAGCACTCTATATTCTGTTTTTAAGCGGATTAACCATCCTCGTTTTGTAGCTGTAACCATAAAAGATAAAACTGGTGTCTATCCAGCCCTGAAAGCTTTTTTTGGACCCCAGGCTGATATGGCACAAAAGGGGGGGTAACGGTGGCAGATAAACAGGAAATCAAAGCTCTGCAAAAAGCTATTAGCGAAATCGAAGCCATCGCCCTGGATTTTGGTCTGGATTTTTTTGATATGCGTTTTGAAATTTGTCCTGCCGATATTATCTATACTTTTGGAGCATATGGGATGCCTACCCGCTTTTCCCACTGGAGTTTTGGCAAGGCATTTCACAAGATGAAAACTTCCTACGATTACAACTTGAGCAGAATTTATGAACTGGTAATCAATTCTAACCCCTGCTATGCTTTTTTGTTAGAGGGAAACAGTTTAGTGCAAAATAAAATGGTAATAGCCCATGTCTATGCCCATTGCGATTTTTTTAAAAATAACCGCTGGTTTGCCAGAACAGATCGCCAAATGGTGGACATTATGGCTGTGCATGCTCTGCGGATTGCCGACTATGAATTTCATTATGGTTTTCGGGAAGTGGAGAAATTTCTTGATGCTGTTCTCTCTATTCAGGAGCATATTAATCCACACCAGATTAAGGAGAAAGACGGCAGGCCTGTCAAAGAAAAAAAGCCAGAGCCTGCTGGGTCCTATGCTGATCTCTGGCAACTGGATAGCAGAGAAATACAGGACCAAGAAGAGGAGGAGGAAAACAATAAGAAGCTGCCGGAAAAAGATTTGCTGAAATTCATTATGGAAAACTCATTGGATTTAACGGACTGGCAACGGGATATAATTGCTATGATTCGCAGTGAAATGTACTATTTCTGGCCCCAGTTGGAAACTAAAATCATGAATGAAGGCTGGGCTACTTTCTGGCACGTCCGGATTATGCGGGAATTGGCTCTAACCGAAGATGAGGCTATTGAATTTGCTAAACTCCATGCTGGCATCAGCCAGCCTAATCCCTATCATATCAATCCCTACCTGGTAGGCTGGCGTATCTGGGAATATCTGGATAAAAAATACGGCCGGGATGAGCTGTTTCTGATCAGGGAAGTGGATCATGATCAGTCATTTTTGCGAAATTATTTAAATGAAGAGCTGGTAGAGGAACTGGACCTTTATCTTTATCAAAAGGTGGGGCAAAACTGGCAGATAACAGAGAAAAAATGGGAACAAATCAGGGATAATCTGGTCTTTAGCTTGAATAATTGTGGATTTCCTTATATAGAAGCGGTAGATGGGGATTATAACAAACGGCATGAGCTGTATCTCTTACACAGGTATGAAGGAATTGAGCTGGATACAAAATATCTGGAAAAAACCTTGCATTATGTCAGTTTCCTCTGGGGTCGACCGGTACATCTGGAGACAGTTATCGACAATAAACGCGTTCTTTTTACCAGCGATGGTTTCAGAAGCAGCAAGCGATTATTGTGATTGCTTGACTTTTCAAACTATCTTATTTATAGTGGAAGCAGTGAAGTTGCAGGAATTCTATGGTAATGAGGAGTCAAAAAGAGATGGATAGGCGTCAATTGAAGCTGGCCCTGGTCTACCAGCTGGGGCCAGCCAAAGCCATCAATTACTATTATGCTCAGGGGCAAAAGATCAGCTTCCGGTTGGAGTGTGACCCTTCTACCCTGATGGAAGAATTACAACTGCAGGGGATCTGGTGGGTAACTGATGAAGATGAGGAATATCCTGCGGCTTTGCGGGAATTGCATCAGCCGCCCCTTCTTCTTTTTGGCCAGGGGGACAAGCAAGTTTTAAAGAAACCCATGATTTCCGTAATCGGCAGCAGAAAAGGTACCGAATACGGGCGACAGGTGGCTGTGCAGGTTAGTAATCAGCTGGCTGCCTGTGGCTATGTAGTGGTTTCAGGGCTAGCCTATGGCATAGACAGCTTTGCTCACCAGGGAGCTCTGCGTTCTGGTCTGACCATTGCGGTCCTGGGCAATGGGCTGGGACGCATATATCCGGCTGCAAACCGGTCCCTGGCGGAGAAAATCATAAACCGGGGCTGTTTATTGTCCGAATTCTGGCCGGGAACAGAGCCTAAACCCTGGCATTTTCCCATGCGCAACCGCATTATTGCTGGTTTAGGTCAGAAGCTGATTGTGGTTGAGGCAGCAGAAAACAGCGGTACCTTGATTACTGTAGATTACGCCCTGGAACTGGGACGGGAAGTCTGGGCGGTCCCTGGACCCATTACCAGTATATATTCTAAAGGAACCAATAACCTGATAAAACAGGGAGCCATGCCGCTTTGTGACCTGGAGGATCTGGATTTACCGCCGGTAAAGGAAAATACTGCAGATTCAGAACTCCCGACCAGAATTTTATCCTTAATTAACCGGGGCTTTACCGATGCGGTAGCTTTGGCCCGTGAACTCAATCTGAATCTGGATATAGTCATGGCGGAATTAACCAGAATGGAACTGCGTGGACAGGTTATTCGTTTTGGCAACAATTTTTGGGCGTGAGGTGTTGATTGTGGCAAAAACCCTGGTGATCGTTGAATCTCCAGCTAAAGCAAAAACTATCAACAAGTTTTTGGGCAGAGGTTTTAAAGTAGCAGCTTCCATGGGACATGTACGCGATTTGCCGAAAAGTCAGCTGGGAATAGATGTGGAAAAGGATTTTGCTCCTAAATATATCGCCATCAGGGGTAAAGGGGATTTGATCAAATCCCTCAAAGCTGAGAGCAAAAAAGTAGATCAAGTTCTGCTGGCTACTGACCCGGACCGGGAAGGGGAAGCCATTGCCTGGCACCTGGCTAACTTGTTAGAACTACCTCCTGAAGCCAGGTGTAGAATTGAATTTAATGAAATTACCAAAGCAGCCATTCAAAAGGCCGTAAAACAACCACGCCAGCTGGACTGGCATCGCATTGATGCCCAGCAGGCCCGGCGCGTACTGGACCGTCTGGTGGGTTATTCCTTGAGTCCATTTCTCTGGAAGAAGATCAAAAAAGGGCTTTCAGCCGGACGGGTGCAATCTGTTGCGGTGCGGTTGATTTGTGATCGCGAGGAAGAGATTCGCGAGTTTGTTCAGGAAGAGTACTGGAGCCTGGAAGCCATTTTTACTGAACCAGGGCAGACTCATAAACTGGTAGGGAAGCTGGTACAAATCGGTGACCAGAAAGCGGAAATTAAAAATCGGGAAGAGATGGAAAAAATCCTGGCGGACCTGGCCAGTATCCAGCAGGTTCAGGTAACAGCAGTGAAGAAGAAAGCCAGGTTGCGTCAACCGCCTGCTCCCTTTACTACCAGTACACTGCAGCAGGAGGCCAGCAAAAGGCTGAATTTTTCCACCCGCAAGACTATGCAGCTGGCTCAGCAGCTGTATGAAGGGATTGAACTGGGAAAAGAGGGAGCTGTCGGTTTAGTCACATATATCCGAACCGATTCGGTCAGGATTGCAGAAGAGGCACAGCGAGAAGCGGCGGATTATATCAAAACCGAATTTGGCAATGCTTACCTACCGGAAAAGCCGCGACAATTCGCCAGCAAAGGTAAAATTCAGAATGCCCATGAAGCTATTCGGCCTACTTCTATGAGCAGACCGCCGGAAAATATCAAGCAGTTTTTGACCCGAGATCAGTACCGGCTATATAAGCTGATCTGGGATCGTTTTCTGGCCAGTCAGATGGCTCCAGCTCAGCTGGAAACAACCAGCATCGATGTAGACATATCACCATATTTGTTCCGTATTACCGGTACGGTGGTGATTTTCCCCGGATTTATGAAAATTTATCAGGATGAGGAGAAGGAAGAGGAAAAACAGATTCCCCCTGTATTTGAAGGGCAATGGCTGGAATTAAGAGAACTGAAACCGGAACAGCATTTTACCCAGCCACCACCCCGTTACACAGAAGCTTCTCTGGTTAAGACTTTGGAGGAACTGGGGATTGGACGTCCATCAACCTATGCTCCGACCATCGAAACCATTCAGAAACGGGGCTATGTTACCAGGGAACAAAAACATTTTTATCCTACCGAACTGGGACAAATGGTAGTGGAGTTATTAAAACAGTTTTTCCCGGATATTATTGATGTGGAATTTACTGCAAAAATGGAAGAGGATCTGGATAAAATTGAAGAAGGGGAAAAGCGCTGGGTAGATGTAGTCCGTAGTTTTTATGAGCCTTTTCGAGAAGAATTGCAGCAGGCGGAAATAAAAGCTGAAAAAATTGTGGTAGCGGATCCGGTGGTTGAGGAAAAATGCCCTAATTGTCAGGCTAATCTGGTGATCAAAACCGGGCGTTTTGGTAAATTTTTGGCCTGTCCTAATTTTCCGGAGTGTCGTTTTACCAAACCCTTGCTGGAGGAAACGGGGGTATTGTGTCCTCAGTGTGGTGGTATGCTGGTGAAAAGGCGGAGCAAAAAAGGAAGAACCTTTTTTGGCTGTGTTAATTATCCGGAATGTGATTTTACGGTTTGGAACGAACCGGTACCGGAGAAATGTCCCCAGTGCTCTGCGCTAATGGTGAGAAAAAGCAAGAAAATAGCAGAGTGTATTAAATGCAAAACTAAGGCCCAGGTATCTTAGGAGGAAAGAAAGTGGCTACGATACAGGTTATTGGAGCGGGATTAGCTGGTTGTGAAGCCGCCTGGCAGGCGGCGAATCTAGGTGTAAATGTGGTTTTAAAGGAAATGCGGCCGTCTAAAATGACACCGGCCCATCATACCGGTTATTTTGCTGAGCTGGTTTGTAGTAACTCTCTGAGAGGCAATGCTCTGGAAAATGCTGTGGGTTTGCTTAAAGAAGAGATGCGCCGGCAGAACTCTCTCATAATGCAGGCGGCGGAAAAATATCAGGTGCCGGCTGGTGGGGCCCTGGCGGTCGATCGGGAGGGCTTTTCCCGTTACATAACGGAAACCATTCATAAACACCCCCGGATCACTGTTATTCAGGAAGAAGTAACCGCCATTCCGGAGGAAGGGATTGTGATTCTGGCTTCGGGGCCGCTGACTTCTGCTGCCCTGGCAGAGGCTATTCTGAAGTTTACCGGGGAAGATTATTTGTATTTTTTTGATGCCGCAGCCCCCATCGTAACCAGGGAATCTCTGGATTTCAGCAAGGTGTTTGCTGCTTCCCGTTATGGCAAGGGGCAGGGGGATGAATATTTGAACTGCCCACTGGACGAACAACAATATCTGAGATTCTGGCGTGAGCTGGTAGAAGCAGAGAAAGCACCGGTAAAGGATTTTGAAAAACAGATTTTTTTTGAAGGCTGTATGCCGGTAGAAGTGCTGGCAGCCCGGGGGGAAAAGACATTGCTCTTTGGGCCCATGAAGCCTGTAGGACTTATTGATCCCCGTACCGGTAAACAGCCTTATGCAGTGGTACAGTTGCGTCAGGATAATGCCGAAGGGACCCTCTATAACCTGGTGGGTTTCCAGACTCACTTGAAATGGGGGGAACAGGAGAGGGTTTTCCGCTTGATTCCCGGGCTGGAAAAGGCGGAATTTGTCCGTTATGGTGTAATGCATAGGAATACTTACATAAATTCCCCCAGAATTTTATTACCTACTCTGCAAACCAGGAAAAGGACGACTTTGTTTTTTGCCGGGCAGATTACCGGGGTCGAGGGCTATGTAGAATCAGCGGCAGCGGGCTTAATTGCCGGTACCAATGCGGCCCGTTTGGCCATAGGACAAGAACCGCTGGTCTGGCCCCGAACCACTGCCCATGGGGCATTGATTCATTATATTACCAGTGCCCGGCCGGATAATTTTCAACCGATGAATGTAACCTATGGCCTTTTCCCGGCCCTTGCAACCAGGATAAAGAACAAGAAAGAAAGAAATCTGGAACTGGCCAAACGGGCCCTGGCGGATTTGGAACAGTTCCGCTACCGATGGGGGTGATTGGTTTGTTAAAGGGAACGACGATAGCCGCTGTCCGTAAGCAAGGGATTACTGCTATGGCCGGTGACGGGCAGGTAACTTTCGGCAATGCCATAATTATGAAACACCAGGCCTGCAAAGTGCGGGAACTTTATGGTGGTAAAGTGCTGGCCGGTTTCGCCGGTTCGGTAGCTGATGCTTTTACACTTTTTGAAAAGTTTGAGAGCAAACTAGAGGAATTCAGAGGAAATTTAACCAGAGCCGCTGTCGAGCTGGCCAAAGAATGGCGGCGGGACAAAATCCTGATGAAACTGGAAGCCATGATGATTGTGGCTGATTTACAACAAATACTGATAATCTCCGGGAACGGTGAAGTGATTGAGCCTGATCAGCCATATATAGCTATTGGGTCAGGAGGCGCCTATGCAATGGCAGCCCTGAAGGGTTTGTATCATCATTCTGCACTGCCTGCAGATAGCATGGCAGAAGAGGCTTTAAAAATCGCTGCCTCTCTCTGTGTATATACCAATGAGCATATTACTGTGAAGCGGATAGGGGGGTAAGACAGTGCAGGAACTGACTCCTAAACAGATAGTACAGGAACTGGATAAATATATAGTGGGTCAGCATAAGGCTAAAAAAGCTGTGGCCATAGCACTGCGCAATCGGATTAGGCGGAAAAGGCTGCCCAGAGAACTGCAGGAAGAAGTGCTTCCTAAAAATATTATTATGATCGGTCCAACCGGAGTGGGTAAAACCGAAATAGCTCGTCGGATTGCCAAACTGGTGAATGCTCCTTTTGTTAAAGTGGAGGTTACGAAATTTACGGAAATCGGTTATGTTGGCCGGGATGTAGAGGCAATGGTAAGGGATCTGGTGGAAACGTCCATTCGCATGGTCAAAGAAGAAAAAATGCAGGAAGTGGAAGAACGCGCCTATGAACTGGCTGAGGAGCGGTTACTGGACATAATTGCCCCTCGAACTCAGCAAAATTTGAACCGCAAAAATCCTTTCGAATTGTTTTTTGGTAGCAATCAGGAAGAGCAGGAACCGGTACAGGTATCAGAACAAGATGAACTCCAGCGGGTTCATCAGCGCCAGTTACTAAAAGCAGGCAAGCTGGATAATATGTTGATTGAAATCGAAATCGAAGAAACTAACCGCCCGGTGGTGGAAGTTTTTTCGGGAAGCATTGAGGATATGGGTTTGAATATTCAGGATATGCTAAGCGGCTTCCTGCCCAGGAAGAAGCGAAAACGGAAAGTAACTGTAGCGGAAGCGAGAAGAATATTGATGCAGGAAGAGGCACAGAAACTCATTGATATGGATGAAGTGATTGCAGCAGCGATTGAGCGAGCAGAAGAAACAGGAATAATTTTTCTGGACGAAATTGACAAGATTGCAGCCAGGGAACAGACTGGTGGGCCAGATGTGTCGCGGGGTGGGGTTCAGCGGGATATATTGCCGATTGTGGAAGGTTCAACCGTCATGACCAAATATGGGGCCATCAAAACAGATCACATGCTCTTCATTGCTGCTGGTGCCTTTCATGTTGCGAAACCATCGGATTTGATTCCAGAACTGCAAGGAAGATTTCCAATCCGTGTTGAATTAGAACCATTGAGTGAACAGGATTTTTTACAAATTTTAATTGAGCCGCAGAACTCATTAATCAAGCAATATACAGCTTTGCTGGCTACAGAAGGCATAGAAGTTAAATTCTCTGAAAATGCCCTTGCTGAAATAGCGAAAATAGCTTATACTGTAAATGAAGAAACAGAGAATATCGGGGCACGAAGATTACACACTATTTTGGAAAAAGTTCTGGAAGATATTGCCTTTGCTGCTCCGGAAACTGAGGAAAAACATATTACTATTGATGCCGAATATGTCAGAAAAAAGCTGGCTGATGTGGTGCAAAATCGGGATTTGAGCCGATATATTTTATAAACACTATTCTTTGGAGGGACAGCAGGAATGGAAGAAATGGAAATACTTTTAGAGAAGACGAGGAAGATCAACCGACTTTTACAGAAAGCAGCGGGCAACCCTGTAGATTTTGAAGAAATGGCCAAAGTTTTGTGTGATTGTGTAGATGCCAATGTTTACATTGTGGGAAGAAGAGGAAAAGTACTGGGCCATGCGTTTATGAAAAAATTCGAATGTGACACCATGGTTCAGATCGTGGAACAGGCAGAGCGGTTTCCTGAGGCATACAATGAGGCTCTGCTTAAAGTTTCTGATACTTGTACTGATTTTCACCAGCGGGCCAACACCTGTGTTTTTGAAGGCGGGCATACCTGTATATTCAGTGGGAAGCGTACAACGGTAGTTCCCATACTGGGTGGCGGTGACCGCCTGGGCACTCTGGTCCTGGCTAAATTTAATACTGAATTCAGTAATGCCGATTTAATCCTGGCCGAATATGGTGCGACTGTTATTGGAATGGAAATCCTCAGATCTAAAGCCGAGCGAGTAGAAGAAGAAGCAAGGAAAAAAGCGGCTGTTCAAATCGCTCTGGCTACCCTGTCCTTCTCGGAACTGGAGGCAGTTGAGCATATTTTTGAGGAACTGGGCGGGGAAGAAGGATTGCTGGTGGCCAGCAAAATTGCTGACCGGGTAGGTATTACGCGTTCGGTAATTGTAAACGCTCTGCGAAAATTTGAAAGCGCAGGTGTGATTGAGTCCAAATCCCTGGGAATGAAAGGCACTTATATCCGGGTATTAAATGATCGGCTGCTGGAAGAACTAAAAAAGCTAAAACACTAATTTTTAGAAAACGATGAAAAACCACCTTACTGGTGGTTTTTTTTCTTGTCTTTCCAGCAACAAATACTATATTTTTTAAGGTAAAGCTTGATATTTTATTGATAAGAGAAAGGAATTTCGCCAGCTGCGGCGAATATATAATGCGACATAAGATGACAAAAAAAGAAGAAAAACGAAAATGGTTAAACAAAAAGCAATAATATGGGACTAAAGTCCTGTCCTTTGCTCAGGGCAACTTGGTCGAAAGGCCAAGACGCAAAGCCACGGGCCTGTAGCTCAGATGAGTATGGCAGCCGGGTTACCAAAGGGTTCTCTTGCCCTGGCCTCTGCCGGGTTTATTTTTTGGAGGGATAGCGAGATGATCGAGCGCATTCTCAATCTTTCGACAATCAATTTTTTAGAACGGGGTCTGGATGCAGCCAGCCTGCGGCATCAGGTTTTAAGCAATAACATTGCTAATGTGAGCACACCTGGTTTTAAACGCAGTGATGTGGTTTTTGAAGAGGTTCTGGCTGCAGCGTTAGGACAGGGAGAAAAGACTACCCTTGCAGGTGTCAGAACGGATGCTAAACATTTGCCCATTGGTTCTGTCCCAATTGTGGCTGTTCAACCTCAGCTTGTCCGGCAGGAGGATACTTCTCTCCGAAATGATGGTAACAATGTAGATATTGATTTGGAAATGGCTGAACTGGCGAAAAACACCATTTATTATGAAGCTTTATCCAGACAAATTGGAGCGGAAATTGCCAAGCTGAAATATGTGATCTCCGAAGGGAGGCGCTAATTAATGAGCTGGTTTGACAGTCTGGAAATCAGTGCTTCAGGATTGACGGCCCAGAGGTTGCGGCTAGATGTTATTTCCAACAATCTGGCTAATGTTAATACTACCAGAACGCAGAACGGAGGCCCTTATCGGCGGCAAATGGTAGTTTTTGCAGAGCGGGCCGATGAGCTTACCTTTGCCCAGGCTTTACAGAATGCTCTGGGGCAGCAAAAACCTGTTCCTGCGGGAAAGGGAGTTAGGGTAGTTCAGGTTGCAGAAGACCAGAGTCCTTTACCCAGAGTTTACAACCCCCAGCATCCGGATGCCGATAACCAGGGGTATGTGACAATGCCGAATGTGAATGTAGTGACGGAAATGGTAGACATGATTTCAGCTACGAGAGCTTATGAAGCCAATGTTACCGCCTTGAATGCTGCTAAGTCCATGGCGGTCAAGGCTCTGGATATTGGCCGTTAATTAGCGGAAAAGGGGTGAAAGAATGAAAATCGAAGCAATCCAAAGCAGCGGATTGGCTCAACCCCTGGGGTTGGATAAAACAAAAACTGTTACTAACAGTGAGGGTCCCAGTTTTAGTGAAATACTGGCTGCCAATTTGGCCAAAGTGGATGAGTTGCAAAAACAGAGCGATGCCGCCAGGATGCAACTCTTGACCGGTCAGGCCCCTGATTTGCACACCGTAATGATTATTGGGGAAAAAGCTAATCTGGCTTTGCAATTAACGGTACAAATACGCAATAAGGTAATTGAGGCCTATCAGGAAATCATGCGCATGCAGGTATAAAAGTTAAAGGTTAGTGAGGAAGGTGGATATGAAAGAGTTATATGCCAAAGTCAGGGAAAAACTGATGCAATTCTGGCAACAGGCCAACCAAACCCAGAAAATACTGGCCCTGGCGGCGGCAGTGACTGTTGTTGTAGCCATTGGGGCGATTTTGTATTTTTACCGGCAGCCTGATTATCAGCCCCTTTTTACTAACCTGGAAGCAGCCGACGCTGGTGCCATCACAGCCAAACTGGATGAGATGAAAGTGCCATATCAGGTTTCAGCGGATGGCAAGACCATCCTGGTACCCGCTGACCAGCAAGCTTCTATTCGCTTAAAACTGGCCAGTGATGGTGTACCTACTGGTGGCGTGGTGGGTTTTGAATTATTCGACCAGCCTAAATTCGGGGAGACAGATACCGATCGTCAGGCCAAATACCAGCGGGCATTGGAAGGAGAACTGACCCGCACTATCATGCGAATGAATGAGGTTGAGCAGGCGCGGGTTCATATTGTATTGCCGCAGAACAGTTTGTTTGCCCTGGAGAACGAACAGGAAGCTAGAGCGGCAGTAATGCTGAAACTGAAACCCTACCAGAAATTAAAAGAAGAGCAGGTAGTGGGCCTGATCCGTCTGGTAGCCAATAGTGTTAAAGGTTTAAAGCCGGAAAATGTAACAATTGTTGATTCCAATATGCAGAGTTTAAGTGATGATATTAATCTGGGCAGTGAAGAGAAAAATAGTTCGAAGCTAACAGCATCCCAGCTGGAATTAAAACAGCAGCTGGAAAAGGATATGGAAAAATCAGCCCAGTCTATGCTGGACCGGGTTTTTGGACAGGGTAAGGCAGTGGTTAGAGTGACTGCTGAACTGGACTTTGACCGGGTTGAAATCAACAAAGAGGACTGGGGAGATAAAGTAACGCGGTCAGAGCAGATTCAGGAAGAAAACCAGAAGGGCAGCAGTACTATTCCGCAGGGAGTTCCCGGAACGACCACAAATATCCCCGGTTATCAGCAAATAACTCAGCAGAATAACAGCAGTGAAAGCAATAAGAGCAATAAAATCCGCAACTATGAGATTGACCGTACTCAAGAACATCGTGTCGTAGCGCCTGGCTCAATTAAGCGCCTGTCAGTAGCAGTGATGGTGGATGGGCAAAGGGTAAAAGAGGATCAAGTAGGAGCGGTGCAGGAAGTTGTTGCCAGCGCCCTGGGTGTTGATACTGCTCGTGGTGATATGATTAAAGTCACCGCCATTCCTTTCGATACATCTGATCAACAGGCTCTGGCAGCTGAGCTGACAAAAGCTGAAAAAATGGAACTTTACAAACAGATAGCAATCTGGGCGGGGATTGCGATAGTTCTAATCTGGCTTGCTTTCATGCTTAAGAAGGTGTTAACTCCTAAAGGCGGAATACAGCCTGAGCCGGTTTCGGTGGAACAGCTTCTGGCCGGCGTCAGCATTGAAAAGACCCAAGAAAAATCTGAACTGGAAAAAATTCAGGAAGAAATTGAGCAACTGGCCAAAAAAGAACCGGAAAATGTGGCCGGGTTGTTACGCACCTGGTTGGCCGAGGAATAGAGGTGATGTAGTTGGCCAAAGGTCTAACAGGAAAGCAGAAAGCAGCAATATTGCTAATAGCCCTTGGGCCTGAGCTCTCAGCTCAGGTGCTGAAAAAAATGAAGGAAGATGAAGTGGAGAAACTGACCTTTGAAATTGCCAATTTGCGCAAGGTCAGCCGGGAATATACGGAACAGGTGTTGCGTGAATTTCATCAGCTTTGTATAGCCAAAGAGTATATTAACCAGGGTGGTATCGACTATGCCCGGGAAATCCTGGAGCGAGCCCTGGGCACTCAAAAAGCCATTGACATTATCCAAAAACTGACCTTAAACCTTCAGGTTAGACCATTTGACTTTATTCGCAAATCTGATCCATCCCAGTTATTGAACTTCATTCAGGGTGAGCATCCTCAAACTATTGCGCTGGTGATGGCTTACTTAAATCCGGATCAGTCAGCTCAGCTCCTGTCGGCTATGCCGCCGGAAATTCAGGTGGATGTGGCGAGACGGATAGCGTTAATGGATCGTACGTCACCGGAGGTTATCAAGGAAATTGAAAAGGTTCTGGAGCGCAAGATGTCATCTGTTTTTGCCCAGGACTACACTACTGCCGGCGGATTACAGAGCATTGTAGATATATTGAACCGCGTGGATCGTTCTACCGAAAAGGTGATTATGGAAAGCCTGGAAATTCAGAATCCAGAACTGGCGGAAGAAATCAAAATGCGCATGTTTGTCTTCGAGGATATTGTGTTACTGGATGACCGGGCAATCCAGCAAGTTCTGCGGGAGGTTGACAGCAAGGATCTGGCTCTTGCCCTGAAAGGTGCCAGCGAAGAAGTTGGTAACAAAATTCGTCGCAATATGTCCAAGCGGGCAGCGGAGATGCTCAAAGAGGACATCGAGTTTATGGGCCCGGTCCGTCTGCGGGATGTCGAGGATGCGCAGCAGCGAATTGTTAACATTATCCGCAAGCTAGAAGAAGCTGGCGAAATCATCATAGCACGTGGGGGAGGAGATGAGATCATTGTCTAAAGTCATCAAATCTGCTCATGTGGCTAATCTGGCTCCTTTGCCGGTTCATCGGCTCAGAATTTTGCAGCTGAATGAAACCGGGGAAGAAACTGGACCTGAAATATTTAAACCAGATGCGGAAGAACTGGAAAAGGTCCGGGAAAGCATCTTAAAAGAAACAGAAGAAATGGTGGCGGATTTAATCAACCAGGCTAAAGAACAGGCTCAGGTAATAATCGCTGAAGCCCATGATGAAGCGGAAGCCATTCTGGCCAATGCCCGTCAAGAAGGGGAAAACCTGCGCACCCAGGCTTTTCAACAGGGACTGCAGGAAGGACAAAAACAGGCATTAGCGCAATGGGAAGAAAAAATTTCTGCTTTAACAGCTATTATTAGGGCGGCTACGGAAAACAAAAGGCGGGCTCTCAAGGAAGCTGAGGAATTGATGGTAGAACTAGTACTAGCCATTTCTGCCCGCATTTTGAAAGCGCTGCCGGAAATTAATCCAGACTATCTCCGCGGGCAGGTTGAAGCAGTAGTGGAAAAAGTGCTGGACAGTGAGCAAGGAATTTTGTATGTGGCCCCTCAGGCTGTAGAGCAAGTCAGTGGCTGGCTGGATGAGATAATCGCCAATCATCCTACCCTTCGCAAGCTAAGGATTCAACCGGATTCCAGTTTGTCGCCTGGTAGTGTGATTCTGGAAACTCAGTATGGCCGAGTGGAAGCGATTCTGGAAGAGCAAATGCAGCTGCTGGCTGAAAGCTTAAAAGGTGTGATGGAAGATGAGCTGGACAGCGAAGAAATGGCGCTATCTGGAGTCAATTGAAAACACCGAATTGATCCGGGTTAAGGGTAGGGTTACTCAGATAATTGGCCTTACTATTGAAGCCAATGGGCCCGGGGTGCAACTGGGGGAGATATGTGCTATTAGCAGTAGAAATGGCGGTCCGAGGATTCTTGCCGAAGCGGTGGGGTTTAAGGAAAAGAAAGTATTACTGATGCCCCTGGCTGATACCAGCGGGATAGGACCGGGATGCGAGGTGCTGGCTCTGGGGCGCAATCTGGAAATTCCCGTTGGACCAGAGTTGCAGGGCCGCATCCTGGACGGTTTGGGCCAGCCTATCGATGGCAAAGGGGAAATAAAAGGCAGTATGGTTTATCCTGTTCATAATACACCCCCCAACCCCTTGACCAGGAGGCGCATTTCTGAACCCATCGCTGTTGGAGTGAAAGCCATAGATGGTCTTTTGACTCTGGGAAAGGGGCAGCGGATCGGTATCTTTGCTGGTAGCGGGGTGGGTAAATCCACCTTGCTGGGCATGATCGCCCGCAACACCAAGGCTGATATTAATGTTATCGCTCTGGTAGGAGAACGGGGACGGGAAGTAAGGGAGTTCATTGAACGGGACCTGGGGGAGGAAGGGTTAAAACGGTCGGTGGTGGTGGTGGCCACTTCTGACCAACCGGCTATGGTTCGCCTGAAGGCTCCCATGGTGGCTACTGCTATAGCCGAATATTTTCGAGATCAGGGTTATGATGTAATGCTGATGATGGACTCTATTACCCGCTTTGCCATGGCACAACGGGAAATCGGATTGGCAGTAGGGGAACCGCCGGCAACCAGAGGATACACACCATCGGTTTTTGCTCTCTTACCTAAATTGCTGGAAAGAGCAGGTACCGGTGAAAAGGGTTCTATTACCGGTCTTTACACCGTTCTCGTTGATGGGGATGACCATAATGAGCCTATTGCTGATGCGGTAAGAGGTATTCTAGATGGCCATATAGTTTTATCGCGGCAGCTGGCAGCGCAGAATCATTATCCTGCCATTGATGTACTCAATAGTGTCAGCCGGGTAATGACAGAAATAGTCGGCAAAGAACAAAGACTGGCGGCGGCCAGATTCCGCAGTTTTCTGGCCACTTATCAGGAGGCCAGAGATTTAATTGAAATTGGTGCCTATGTAAATGGAACCAACCCGGTACTGGATTATGTCATCGCCAATCTAGAGGAGATTAAAGGATTTTTGCAACAGGATACCGAGGAAAACTGGGATTTTACTGAGACCTGGCAGCGCTTGCTGCAACTGACAGAGCGAGGAAGTAGGCCATGAGGAAGTTTAAGTTTCGTTTACAAGCCCTGTTAGATCTGGCTGTGAAACTGGAAGAACAGCAGTTAAACAAAACCAGGGTGGCAGAGCGGCAGTTGAGAAAAGAACAGGAAACGCTGGAATCCCTCATGGAGGATAAGCAAACTGCCCTTTATTCACAACAGGAAAACATGTTAAAGGGCTGCTCAGTTCAGGAGCTTATTGAGATGCAGTTTTATCTGGATAAATTGGCTAGACAGATCTCAAGACAACAAACTCAGGTTGCAGAAGCTGAAAAAGCATATCAGGATGAAATGGCAATGCTGCAGGAGAAAATGCGCTATCGCAAAATGCTAGAAAACCTCCGGGCCAAAGCATGGGAGGAACATCGGCAAAAACAATTAAAAGAAGAGCAGATTATTTTAGATGAATTGGCCCTCGTCCGGTACTGGTACCAGGAACATAGCTAAAGGGGGCAAAGGAATGAGGGTAGTAAAATGGATTTTATTTGTCCTGCTGTTAGCAGGGGTTGTTGCAGGAGCGGCCTGGGCCCTGGACCATTACCAGATTTGGAGCTGGCGGAAAACTGAAAAAACTGCTACAACTAAAACTGTTAAAAATCAGCAAGCCTTATTGGAAGAAGAAATCCAGAAACTCAAACAAGAGAATGAACAGCTCAGGAAAAAATTGACGGAAACAGAAAAGCAAGCTAACCTTTTAACTGATCAAATCAATAAACAAAAGGCTGAAATGGAACAAATGCAACAGGAAATGGTTCAAAGCCGGCTTCAGAATAATGACAAAAAAGCCCAACAACTGGCTGCGTACTATACTGAGATGAAACCGCAGCAAGCAGCGGCGGTACTGGTTAAGCTGGATAATAACCTCACTGTCAACATCCTGGCGGCTATGGAAGCCGATGTGGTGGCAAAAATTTTGGCGGCTATGTCGCCTGACCAGGCGGCTGGTTATACCAAAATGCTGAATGAGAGGAGGTGAGCGAGTGGAAAATGTCAATTTAGCCGACTTGCTGCTGGGGTTTCCTGAACTCAAGAAAATTGAGACTGCAGGCAATGCAAATGGGAAAGCAGGGGATTTTACCTCATTGCTGCTTTCTGTTTTGGCTCCTGTGCAGGAAAGCAAACAGGAACAGGCTGAGCCAGTCAAACAGAAAGAGGAAGGTGAAGGCATTAACAGGGCTAAGGATTTGCCTCTTGAACTTTTTAACCTGCTCTCCATACCATTATTAGCGCCCCGATCCCAGATGATTACTGAACAAGAGGGGCAGCTACTGGATCAGGTTCAAGTTCAAGTTCAAGAACCGGGCCAGGGACCAATATTAGTAGATGCAGTAAGGCAACCGCCTACTGTCTCCCCTGCTGTTTTAGGGGTAAGACTGCCAGGACAAGGGCAGATTTTAGCAGACACAGCAATACCTGTCGAAGACAAGGAGCCATCAACTGGACAAACATCATTGTTTCATGAGTTTCCAGTTAAGCCTTTAGCTGATCTGATAGTGCTAAAACAAGAATCTCCAGCAGTTATGCCCAAGGCAGATATGCCAGACCTTAAACCTCAAATAAAAGATTCCGGTTTATCGCTTCGATTTAAACTACCTGATATCCGATCCCAGGAACCCAAAGTGGTACTGGTTAATGAAGTTTTAAATCTACCGCAGACCGCTAAAGAACAGCATCAGGTTCCGCAACAGGAAAAGCCGGAAATGTTAAAGGCTACGTTAATTGCAAATTCAGGAGAAAAAGGCTCGAAAGAGAAAGCATTCATCCAGGTTAAGGAAAATATACCCTATATTCAGCTTGGGAAACCTGACAAAGAAATGGCAAGGGAGAATTGGGAAACTTCAGATCAACCAGTTGCTCAAACCAGGCATTTTTCTCTACCGGAATTCCACAGGGCTAGTGATCCAGTTCAAACACCGGCAGATAAACAGCAAGTAACTAGACAGATTATTGAACAAATCGTTCAAAAGAGCCAGATGGTTAGGGAACAGCAAAAAACGACTATTGCAATTCAATTGAAACCTGAACATCTAGGGAAACTGGAAATTGTCCTCAAAGTGGAAAACGGAGTTTTGCAAGGGGAAATCAAGGTTCTGGATAGTTTCGTGCGTCAAACTATTGAGGCAGATCTTGCTAATCTCAAACAAAGCCTGGCTGACCAGGGGCTGAAACTGGGACAACTTACTGTTTCAGACCTGCAGAACGGGATATTTCAGCATTTTCAGCAGGAACAGCGAGAGAGAAATTCGGGTATGTTCAAGCAGTTCTCAAAACGTTCCCTTCGTACATTGTTGCAAGAAGAGCTGGAGCACAGCGAAACTGCTGCTGAAATCAAACTGAGTCAGATTAATTATCGAGCTTAAGGAGGTGAGAAAGATGACTATCAGTAAGGTTCAGCAAACTACCAATCAGGGGGGGGTAGCACCAAAAGCAAATAATAAAGACCTGGGCAAAGATGCGTTTCTACAGTTGCTGACCACTCAATTGCGCTATCAGGATCCGCTGCGCCCTATGGAAGATAAGGATTTTATTGCCCAACTGGCCCAGTTCAGCAGCCTGGAACAAATGCAGAACCTGAACTTAAATTTTAACTTGTTACGAGGAACTGAACTGCTCGGCAAGACGGTTAAAGCCAAATTGACTGATGAAAAAGGGCAGGAAAGAGTTATTTCCGGGCTGGTAACTGCAGCTCAGAAGGTAGATGGACAGGTAAAACTGACAGTTAATGATCAAGTTGTAAGCATTGAACAGATTTTGGAAGTTAGCCTGTGACCGGGAGGGATAGAGAGCTATGAGTGAGATGTTACGCGGAATTACCGGTCAGAGTATAAAACCTGCTGTCAATCAGCCTGGGCATGGCATCAGCAAAAACGTTAATTTTGCGGGGATCCTGCAACAAGCGGTAAACAAGCAAAAGTTGAAGTTTTCCGGCCATGCCTTAGAACGATTGGGCCTCAGAAACAGCACCATCAGTGAAAGGGCTCAGCAAAAACTGGAAGATGCTGTCGCCAAAGCTGCTGCAAAAGGAGCAAAGGAAGCGCTAATCTGGCTGGATAATACGGCTTATGTGGTAAGTATCAAAAACAGGACTGTAATTACAGCGGTAACCAAAGAAGCAATGAAGGAAAATGTCTTTACCAATATAGATTGTGCTGTAATTATGGATTAACGGGCTGGACCTCAGTGAGGAGGCCCAGGTGCCGTGGACTGACTGAAGCGGTACAAAAAGAGGAGGTTTGATTGCGTATGATGCGTTCATTATTCTCTGGTGTGTCGGGTTTGAGAAATCATCAAACCAAAATGGATGTGATCGGTAATAATATTGCTAATATAAATACGGTTGGGTTTAAAAGAGGACGGGTTAATTTTCAGGAAATGCTGGTACAAACCATTCGAGGTGCCTCTGCTCCTCAAGGGGGGCGCGGTGGCGTCAATGCTCAACAGGTAGGTCTGGGTGTCCAGGTGGCCAGCATTGATTATGTTCAGACCCAGGGTAACCTGCAGTCTACTGGCAAGACCACTGACCTGGCCCTGCAGGGGGATGGTTTCTTTATCCTTTCTGATGGTGCGGATCAGCTCTATACCAGAACCGGGATTTTTGACCTGGACCAGGATGGCAATCTGATTTTTGCCTCCAACGGGATGAAGGTAATGGGTTGGACCACAGTTGATGCCTATGGCAAGATAGTCACTAATACCAGCTTAACTAATATCACTATTCCCATCGGTCAGTCCATGAAACCTCAGGCAACCGAAGCAGTGACCTATGCCAACAACCTGGATGCCAGTGCCAAACTTGGGACTGTTCATCAGACACAGGTAGAGGTTTATGATTCTGTTGGCAATGCCCATACTATAGTGACAAACTTCGAAAAATTATCTGTCGATGCTGATGGAAATACCACCTGGGGTTATACAGTTAGCTTAGGTAATAACGATGCGATAATTCAAACTTTTATCGGTCAATTTGACACCTATGATTCGTTATTACCTGGAGGCCCTGGAGATCCTATTCCTACACCAACCACGAAGCTGGAAACGCAATATCAGGTATTAAACCTGGCCCAGAGAGCAGCTTTTCTGGCAAACCCTAATGTTACCATAGATGGCAAGCCGATTACTAAGGACTTAAAATTCTCTGATCTGGTTCAGGATACTGGTAATCCAGCCTTTTCCATTCGTGACCAGGTATCGTATCTCACGGGGGGCGCGGCTAATTTTGATTCATTGGATGTAGCCCAAAAGCTATTTATTTTAGAAGCAGCTTATGCGGCAGTGGAGGCAAATAAACAGGTAGCTGCTGGCAACCCCAAATTTTCCGGAGACTATAGTTTGAATGTAACTGCACCGTATACTGGAGCGGGCACCGTATTTGGCAATAATTATTATATTGATAATTTAGGTGTTCCTTATCCGCTTACCGTAACAGATCCCGCTGCCAATACTGATCCTTCAGTAGCTGAAACTATAACAATAAAAATTTATTCGGATAGTGATCCTACTGGTTTTACAATAACTTTAACAGAAACAGGTCCTGATACAGGTATTTTCCAAAGTGATTTTAATTTTACCAATGGCGCATCTAATGCCGCAACCAGAAGTATCAAGGTTAAGGATGGAGACACGATAACTATCGAATATGGCGGTAGTACTGTAGATACCGCTAGATGGTACACGACAACATATAGTCCTGAATATGTTGATGATTTGTTAAAGGTACAAACTAGCCTGGGAATCGATAAACTTAATCCCAGATATGGCTATATTATTTTCGATCAGAGCGGTCAGTTAAAAGCTGATGAAACCCGACTGGCAAACTTGATTATCGATCCGAAAAATATAAATTTGACCAGAGCTTATAGTTTTTCCCCTTCCGGGGCTAAGACAGTAAATATTATTCCTGATTTCAAGTCCCTTACTCAGTACACTTCGCCTTTTACAGCCAGTGCTGTTAACCAGAACGGGAACCCGGCGGGTACTTTGCAGAGCTTTACCATCGACAAGAATGGGACAGTTACCGGTATATTCTCTAACGGTTTTACCAAAGATTTGGCAGTAATTGCTATTGCTAATTTCAATAATCCGGGCGGGTTGATGAAAATGGGCGAAAACCTTTTCAAACGTTCCAACAACTCCGGTTTGGCCCAGATTGGCCCGGCTGGCACAGGTGGACGGGGTTCTATTACCCCCGGGGCGCTGGAAATGTCCAATGTGGATTTGAGCCAGGAATTCACTGATATGATTGTGACCCAGAGGGGGTTCCAGGCCAATTCACGGATTATAACTACTTCTGATGAAATGTTACAGGAACTGGTTAATCTAAAGAGGTAGTTTAAATTGATAATCCAAGCAGCCGCTCTCGGCTGCTTGGATTAATTAGAAGGTGACATAAATGATAAAGGTCACGCGTTTAAATGGAAAAGAGTTTGTTGTCAATTGCGAGCAAATAGAGTTTATAGAACAAACCCCAGATACGGTGATATCCCTTGTTAGTGGCAAAAAAGTTGTTGTGCAGGAAAGTGTAGATGAAATTATTGGAAAAGTAATTCACTATAAACGCCAGATTGGTATGTTCCCGGTAGAGAAGTGAGGTGTAAATAGTGGACTTAGCGACAATCATTGGTCTGGTTTTAGCGATTGCTTCGCTGTTGATCAGTGTTATTTTAGAAGGTGGGGAACTACATTCATTAATCAACGAATCAGCGGCTTTACTGGTCTTTGGCGGCACCATAGGGGCTACCCTGATCTGTTATTCCCTTGAAGATATAAAAGAAATCGGAAAGGTATTAAAAATAGCTTTTACTACTCAAAAAACTGACCCGATCAGTGTTATTGAAAACCTGGTCAGTTTTGCTGAAAGAGCCAGAAGAGAAGGTTTACTTGCTTTAGAAAATGAGACAAGTAGCATGGACGATGATTTTTTACGTAAAGGAATACAATTAATCGTTGACGGTACAGACCCGGAACTTGTTAGAAATATTTTGGAAACAGAATTGGCCTTTTTAGAACAAAGACATCATCGCAGCGCAAGTATCTTTGAAACTGCCGGTGGTTTTGCACCGACGATGGGGATTATTGGGACTGTTATGGGGCTGGTTCACGTTTTGGGGAACTTATCGGATGTAGCCGGGCTAGGTCCGGCTATTGCCACCGCTTTTATAGCAACATTTTATGGGGTGTCTTCAGCAAACGTCATCTTTTTGCCGCTGGCAAACAAACTAAAAGGTAAAAGTAGCACTGAACAACTTATCAGAGAAATAATGATAGAGGGAATACTTTCCATTCAGGCAGGTGAAAACCCCAGGATTGTAAAAGAAAAGCTAATGGCATTTTTATCTCCCAAAATTAGGTCTCAGCTCCCTGTTGAAGGAGGGGAGAAATAATATATGGCACGCAAACAAAAATCTGACAGTTCGGGCGGTGGAGGGGGGCATGGTGGCAGCGGCGAGCTTCGCTGGTTGCTAACATATGCCGATTTGATTACCTTATTACTAGCCTTTTTTGTTATTATGTATTCCATGTCGCAGACTGATGCCAAAAAATATCAAGCATTGGCGCATTCTTTATCAATTGCATTTAATAGTTCAAGTGGCGGTAGTAGCGTTGTTCTTGACCAAGGGGGAGCTTCGACAGTTCAGGTACCAGCACCTGAAGAACAAAGTAGCAGTGATTTGGAATTGTTAAAAAAGAAAAAACAGGAAATGGAAATCAGAAAAAAAGAAAATGAGGAGTTTCAAAAAATAAAAGAACAAATAGAGAAATATGCTGCTAAATTAGGATTTAAAAATAAAGTGATTATGAATATCGAGGAACGGGGCTTGGTTATAAGCCTGGCAGATTCTGTTATGTTTGACACAGGTAAAGCCAATTTAACACCAATGGCAATAAAGGTTCTGGATCAGATGGCCGGATTACTTAAACAACTAAATAATCCGATTAGAATTGAGGGACATACTGATAACGTACCAATTAAAAATAGTAAATATCCAAGTAACTGGCAATTATCAACGGATCGTGCTACTACGGTACTAATTTATTTGATTGAAAAACATGGATTGTCCCCCCAAAAATTATCTGCTGCAGGATATGGTGAATACAAGCCAATAGTACCTAATACATCAGAAGAAAATCGCAGCAGAAATAGAAGGGTTGATATAGTCATTCTTCATTCTTCTGAATCAGAAAAAGAACCTAAATGATAAATGGGGGTGTAAAGGTTGGCTTCAGAGACCAACAAGGAAACCAAAAGCAACAAAATCTATTTTACCATTGGGATTGCAATAATTATTATCGTTGTAGCGGTAGTAGGAACCAATTATTTTTTAATTAAAAGTCTATTGCCGAGTTTGACCAAGCAACCAGCAGCTACTGAAAGCAAATCATCAGAAATAGGACCGATTATTGAAGCTGGAGAATTTATAGTTAATTTAAATGATCCCGAAGCTTCACCCTATTTAAAAACCAAAGTTACTATAGAATTAACTAATGCAAAAAATGAGGCAACAGCTAAAGCTAGGGAAGCGATTATTCGCAATGATATTATTAATATATTAAGAAGTAAAACACTGGAAGATGTTACCCAGTCAGATTCCATGGTTAATTTAGCCAAGGAAATTACCAAGACGCTCAATGAAAAAACTCTCCCAGGTATGGTGAAAAATGTATATTTCTCGGATTTTGTTGTACAAAAATAAAGCTTGGGAGCTGGTAATGTGAGTGAAATACTTTCACAAGCAGAAATTGATGCTTTGCTAGCTGCATTAACACAAGAAGAAAAAAAAGATGGTAAAGAACCTTTAGCAAGTATTTTTCATAATGAACAGGACAGTTTATTACATGGATCGAATAAAAAAACAACTGTAAAAGTTTATGATTTCCGTCGCCCTTCAAAATTCTCAAAGGAACAATTGCATACAATCCAGGCAATTCATGAGAATTTTTGCAGATTAGCTGGAACTTATTTGTCAGCGTATTTACGTATAGCGACCCAGCTAACAGTTGTGTCAGTTGAACAAATTACTTATGAAGAAGTAATAAACTCATTACAAAATCCTTCTATAGTTAGTGTCCTTTCCTCCAAACCGTTAAACGGTAACGTTTTACTCGATATAAATCCTGCTATCGGTTTTGTAATGCTGGATAGGTTATTGGGTGGCCCTGGAGAAAGCGTAGAAAAAGCTCGTAATTTAACAGATATCGAACAAGTTGTTTTACAAAAATTAATAACATCGTTACTTGGCTATTATTCAGAAGCATGGAGTAATGTCTTTAAAATTGACTTCACTTTAGAGAGTCAGGAAAGTAATCCACAGTTTGTTCAGATAGTTTCACCAAGTGAAATGGTTGTACTGATTGGGATTGAGGCAAGAATTGGGCAACAAACGGGTATGCTTTCGATATGTATTCCCTATTTAACATTAGAACCAATCATAGGAAGATTAAATGCGCATATTTGGTATGGTACAAGCAGGAAAGAAACAGATGTCGAATATTTACAGAAATTGAAAAACAAACTGCAAAAAATCAATGTTAATATTTCTGTGCGATTGGGAGAAGGGACGATTTCGATAAAAGAACTACTTGAAGTGGAAGTTGGGGATATTATTAAGCTTGATACAAAAAGCGATGAACTAGTACGTTTATATATAGGGCAGACGCCTAAATTTTTAGGATTGCCTGGAACTATAGGAAGCCGTTTGGGGGTTCGAATAGTGCGAGTTATTGAAGAAGGAGAAGATAGCCTATGAATAACGGCGTATTATCACAGGAAGAAATCGATGCTCTCCTCCGTTCTGCTACTCTTCAGGACGATAGTTCTCAGCAAGAGGCGACCGCCGGACATGATAACCTGGATTATTTACTAAGTGATATAGAAAAAGACACTCTGGGTGAGCTGGGAAATATGGCGATGGGAGCGGCTGCCACAGCACTTTCTACATTGCTCAATACCAGGGTCGAGATTACAGCTCCACAGGTTGAAATAATTACCTATCAAATGCTAGAAAACCGCTATCCTATGCCCTTCGTTCTGGTAGAAGTAGACTATACTTCAGGACTGCATGGAACTAATCTTTTTGTTATTCAGAATCAGGATGCCTTGATCATAGCTGATCTTATGATGGGTAATGATGGTTCTAATCCCCCTCAGGAGCTGGATGAATTTTACCTATCTACGGTCGCCGAAGCGATGAACCAGATGATGGGTTCAGCAGCAACAGCCATGTCCCAGATTCTGGCCGGACGGGTTGAGATTGGTCCACCGCGAACCCGTACCATCAATCTGGCCAGTGAAAAACTGGTAACTGGCCAGGACGAACAAGCGCCTGTGATTTTAATAACATTCTCCATGCAAATTGGAAATTTGGTTAACAGCCATCTACTTCAGCTGATTCCCCTCGATTTGGGAAGGAAGCTGGTAGAACAAATGCTGAGTGATATCAACAAAGGGGAGATGCTATCTGTTCCAGAAACACCTGCCTATATACCGGAACCAGAGCTGGCGCCGGTTATCCAGCAACCCATACAGGACCAGGTAAGCAGAGGGGGAAATGGAGGGGTTCAGTCAATGGCAGGTGAAACGAAAAAAGTCACAGTGCAACCCGTTGAATTTGCTCCCCTGGATAAAGGCGGAGCCAAAGCGGAAATGCCGCAAAACCTGGATTTAATCATGGATGTTCCCCTGCAGATAACAGTGGAACTGGGTAAATCACGGAAAACCATTAAAGAAATTTTAACATTAGGACCGGGGTCAGTGGTGGAACTGGATAAGCTAGCTGGTGAGCCTGTGGATGTACTGGTTAATGGAAAACTGGTGGCCAAAGGTGAGGTAGTAGTTATTGATGAAAACTTTGGCGTCAGGATCACAGATATTGTCAGCCCGATGGAACGATTTGGCAAGTTAACGTAATATTAAGCTGGGGGGAAGATGATGAGCGCCAAAATTCTGGTAGTGGATGATGCTGCCTTTATGCGGATGATGATTAAGGACATTTTGACCAAGGCGGGCTATAATGTAGTGGCTGAAGCGGAAAATGGCCGCAAAGCAGTAGAACTTTATCAACTATTGAAACCAGATCTGGTAACCATGGATATAACCATGCCGGATATGGATGGATTAACAGCTTTGAAAGAGATCAGGAAAATCGATCCAAAAGCGAGAATTATTATTTGCAGTGCCATGGGGCAACAACCGATGGTAATTGATGCCATTCAGGCCGGAGCCCGGGATTTTGTTGTTAAACCTTTCCAGCCTGAACGGGTAATTGAGGCTGTAAAAAAAGCATTACTTTAAAGAAAAAACAAAGGGGGTTTCGGGGTGAAAAAACAACTATTTAGCATTATTTTTGCAGCCTTGCTAATCTTGCCGGGACAACTGGCTGGTGCGGCCCCGACCTCTTTCCAGGATCAACCTTTGCCACCCGCCCTTGGTGAGGAAACAGTTAAGACAGCGGCTCAGACCGAGCTGCCCAGTATAGGTGCATATCTCTTAAAAGTAGTCATCACTCTGGGCCTGCTTGGCGCAGCGGTTTACTGGGTAAAAAATCGCTATTACCGGGTAAACCTACCTGGCCAGCTGGATAGTCAGGTATTAAGGGTAGTCGACAAACTCGATTTATCCGTAAGCAATTCCTTAATAATCGTCGAGGTTGGCAGTCGCTTTTACTTGCTGGGAACAGGTTCTGGTGGTGTGAATTTGCTGACGGAAATAACTGACCAGGAACTGATTGAGGAGCTGATGGCGGCTAAGGGAAATTCACCCCAGCAGCTGGACAGACAGCTGGTTGATTTTACCAGTCAGTTACAAAAGCAGATCGAAAAAATTCGCAATCTGGCCGGGAAAGGGGGCGACCAGTAAAATGTCTTTGCTAATGACCCCTCTGCTGGCTGTTTCCGGGACCATTATACCAGGGATTAAATTAGGAGTAGAGACAACCGGTCAAAATGGTGATTTGAGCTCCAGTTTACAAATTCTTCTGGTATTAACTATCCTGTCTCTGGCGCCGGCGCTGCTAATCCTGATGACCTCATTTACCAGAATCGTAGTGGTTTTGGGTTTTTTGCGCCAGGCCCTGGCTACTCAGCAAATGCCACCGAACCAGGTGATCATAGGTTTAGCTCTCTTTTTGACATTTTTCACTATGGCACCTACCTTTAATCAGGTTAATAAAAATGCTTTACAACCTTATTTTGCAGGGAAAATTACCCAGCAGGAAGCTTTAACTAAGGCAATAGATCCTTTACGCGAATTTATGCTGAAGCAAACCCGGGAAAAAGACCTGGCCTTATTTATCCGCTTGCATAAACTGGAGAAACCCAGGACTTATCGAGATATACCCACTTATGTAATTATTCCTGCTTTTGTTATTAGTGAATTAAAAACAGCTTTTGAAATGGGTTTTCTCCTTTTTATCCCATTTATTGTGATTGATATGATTGTAGCTTCCGCCTTAATGTCCATGGGTATGATGATGTTACCTCCAATGATGATTTCACTACCTTTCAAGTTATTGCTGTTTGTACTGGTAGATGGCTGGGATCTGGTTGTGCAGTCATTAATTTTGAGTTTTAGATAGGGTGAAAAACTATGACCCAGGACTTTATTATTTATCTGGGAAAAGAAGCAATATTTACTATTGTTTTGGTTTCCGCGCCGGTGTTGCTGGGCAGCTTACTGGTGGGTTTGCTGGTTAGTATCTTTCAGGCAACCACCCAAATTCAAGAGGCTACCCTGGCTTTTGTACCCAAGATCCTGGCAGTCCTGGCAGTGCTGCTGATTTTTGGCCCCTGGATGATGAATGTTTTATTGAGTTTTGCCGGTAATCTACTGGGGAATTTGCATAAATTTATCGGTTAACAGGGGTTGAGCTATGCAAGAATTACTATTAATAGAGCAAAAATTGCCAGTTTTTCTTCTGGCTTTTTTCCGTATTGGTGGACTGATGGTAATCGCACCGGTTTTCAGTGCTCGTGTACTTCCCCAACAACTGAGAATAGCTATTGCTCTTATTCTAGCTGCTTTAGTTACCATCAGCCTGCCACCTCAGCAGCTACCTGCCTTCACTAATATTTACGGGTTTGTCTGGTTAGCTCTCAATGAATTCACTTTTGGTCTGGCGCTGGGATTTGTGATCTATCTGGTTTTTGCGGCCATCAGTCTGGCAGGAGAGATGATAGACCTGCAAATCGGTTTATCCATGGCCACCCTGGTGGATCCAACTTTTGGACAGGCCATGCCATTGATTGGCAATTTTAAGAACATGCTGGCAGTACTGATTTTTTTGTTAACTGACAGTCATCATTTACTGGTCATGACACTGATCAAGAGTTTTACCTTGTTAAAACCGGGCCAGCCCTGGCTGGAGATGGGGGTTAGTACCCTGGTTTTTAACTGGTTTCCTTTTACAGTAATTACCGGGTTACAAATTGCTTTGCCGGTAGTGGGGGTTCTACTAGTAGTTGATATAGCGCTGGGGATTCTAGCTCGCACTGTACCTCAAATGAATATTTTTGTTGTGGGCTTACCATTGAAAATCTTTATTGGCTTGATTTTTTTGATGCTAAGTCTGCCTCTCTATGTAAAGATTTTAAATCAGGTTTTCTGGCAGGGGTTTGATTTGCTGGCCACATTCATGCATGGATAAGGGGGACGGACATGCTGGAACTAAAATTACAGCAATTACAGCTTTTTGCCGGTGAAAAAACCGAAGAGGCCACCCCTAAACGCCGGCAAGAAGCGCGCAGAAAAGGTCAGGTTCCCCGGAGCCCTGAAGTTGGTTCAGCCTTCGTGTTGCTAAGTGCCTTTACTATTTTGTATTTGACCAGTAATTTTGCCTACCAGACTATGGGAGAATTTATTCGAAATATCTACGGTGTGCAGTTAAAAGAGCATTTACTAACAACCAACACTATTCCAGTTCTCCTCTGGCAGGGGATTATCGTTGGAGCCAAGATCCTCATACCGCTTTTGCTGGGGGCAATCATCGCCGGTGTAGCGGTTAATCTGATTCAAACGGGTTTTCTGTTAACTACTGAAGGGTTAACGATGAAGTGGGAGCGCATAGATCCCGTTGAAGGTTTTAAACGGATTTTCAGCAAAAGAACCCTGGTGGAATTAATTAAATCTCTGTTTAAGGTAACTATTGTTGCTCTTGTTGCCTATGGGATCATTAAAAATCAGATTATGTTTTTTCCCGGTCTGCAAACCGTTGAATTAAATACTGGTCTCGCTTTTATCGGCCATATGATTATTAAGATTGGGTTATACACATCAGGTATGCTGGTGGTGCTGGCATTATTTGATTATGCTTATCAGCGCTGGGAATTTAACAAATCTTTGCGCATGAGTAAGGAAGAAATTAAAGAGGAATACAAACAAACGGAAGGTAACCCGCAAATTAAAGCTAAAATTAAAGAAAGAATGAGAGCTCTGGCTCAAAGAAGAATGATGCAAGAAGTTCCCAGGGCTGATGTGGTTATAACTAACCCGACCCACTTTGCGGTGGCTATCAAATACCAGGCTGGCATAATGCCTGCTCCTGTAGTCGTAGCCAAGGGTGCAGATTTGTTAGCAAAACGAATAAAAGAAATTGCCCGGGAAAACGGGGTTGTTACTGTTGAAAACAAGCTACTGGCACAAGCTTTATATAAAAGTGTTGAAATCGGTGAGTTTATCCCGCCAGAACTATTTCAAGCTGTGGCTGAAGTGCTGGCTTATGTTTACAAGCTAAAAGGGAAAATATAGCCCGAAGGAGGTGGCGTTGTGGCAACACCACAAACAGCGGCTTCGAGAGGCTTTCGCAATAGCGATATAGTGGTAGCAGGAGCAGTAATCATGATGATTCTGTTGATGGTTATCCCTCTGCCGCCGCGGCTTCTGGACGTATTGCTGACCATTAATATCAGCTTGTCTTTGGTAATTTTGCTGGTGACAATGTATATTAAAGATGCCCTGGAGTTTTCCGCTTTTCCCACTTTGTTGCTGGTTATGACTCTCTACCGGCTTTCTTTGAATGTATCTTCTACTCGCTTGATTCTGGGGAACCGAGGGGAAGCGGGGGAGATAATCAGAACCTTTGGTGAGTTTGTTATTGGAGGTAATGCGGTAGTTGGTTTTATTATTTTCTTAATCCTGGTGGTAATTCAGTTTCTGGTCATTACCAAAGGGGCAGAGCGGGTATCGGAAGTTGCTGCTCGCTTTACTTTGGATGCGATGCCCGGTAAGCAAATGAGTATTGATGCTGATTTAAACGCTGGTTTAATCAATGACCAGGAAGCGAAAGAGCGCAGGAAAAATATTCAGCGGGAAGCTGATTTCTACGGGGCTATGGATGGTGCTTCCAAGTTCGTAAAAGGAGATGCTATCGCCTCTCTGGTTATTACTGCAATCAATGTCATCGGTGGGTTTATAATCGGGCTCGTTCAAAATGGAGCCAGCGATATTACCCAGGTCCTGAGGACTTATACGGTGCTTTCGGTTGGTGATGGTCTGGTTACTCAAATTCCTGCCTTGCTGATTTCAGTGGCCACAGGTATCACAGTAACACGGGCTGCTTCGGAATCCAGTCTGGGACAGGAACTGGCCGGACAAATGTTTAATAGTCCACGGGCCCTGGCTTTAGCTGCCGCTGCCTTGTTGCTGCTGGCTTTGCTGGGCATGCCTCCTTTGCCGATGATATTGCTGGCCTCTATCCTGGGGGGACTGGCCTGGCAAATAAACCGGGCTGCAAAGACCAGTGTGGAGACTGTAGAAGAGGAAGTAGTTAAAGAAGCGGAAGAAGCCCGCAAGCCGGAAAATGTGCTTTCCCTGTTACAGGTGGATTTGATGGAACTGGAGCTGGGCTACAGTTTGATTCCACTGGTAGACAGCTCACAGGGTGGGGATTTGCTGGACCGGGTAGTAATGATTCGCCGTCAGTGTGCCTTGGAGCTGGGAATTGTCTTGCCTCCCATTCGGATGCGGGACAATATGCAGCTTAGACCTAACAGCTATGTTATAAAAATCAAAGGAGTAGAAGTTGCTTCCGGTACATTGATGGTCGACCACTATCTGGCAATGAATGCTGGTCTGGCGGAGGATGATATAGCAGGAATAGACACGGTTGAACCGGCTTTTGGCTTACCGGCCAAGTGGATTCCTGCTCATCTGAAAGAAGAAGCGGAACTAAAAGGTTATACTGTTGTAGACCCATCCTCGGTACTGGCAACTCATTTAACGGAAATCATCAAGGCTCATGCCCATGAGATTCTGGGCCGGCAGGATGTGAAAAAACTGCTGGATAATGTGAAAGAAACCAATCCGGCAGTGGTTGAGGAACTGGTGCCTGACCTGTTGAATCTGGGTGAAATCCAGAAGGTTCTGGCTAACCTGTTAAGGGAGAAAATCTCCATTCGCGATCTGGTTACCATTCTGGAAACCCTGGCAGACCAGGCCCGGGCCACCAAAGACATTGATGTGCTGACTGAATATGTTCGTCAAGCTTTATCAAGACAGATTACCAGACAGTTCGCACGAGACGGACAAATAGCTGTCCTGACCCTGGCCCCGGAGCTGGAACAGCAATTGAGAGAAAATCTACAGCAGACAGAACATGGTTCCTATATCGCTTTAGATCCGATATCGGCTCAGAAATTTTACACCAGTTTACAGAATGCTGTTAATCAGCAATGGCAGCGGGGGATTCAGCCTGTGTTGCTTTGCCCGCCCTTATTGCGAATCTATATCCGCAGAATCGTGGAACGGGTATTACCGGATTTACCCATCCTTTCCTACAATGAACTGGAAGGGAATGTACAAATTCAAGCGGTTGGGACGGTGACCATCTGAAATGAAAGTAAAACGCTTTGTGGCACCTACAGTTAATGAGGCGATGCTGAAAGTCAGAAATGATATGGGGCGAGATGCTGTGATCATCCATACCCGCAAATTTCGTGAGGGTGGATTTTTCGGGCTCTTTGGCCGCCAGATGGTAGAGGTTACCGCTGCGGTTGAAGAAAAAATTTCCTCTCCTCCAGTACCGTCACAGCCTGTTGAGATCCAGTACAAACAAATAAATGTCGAATTGAAGCAGGAAATTCATGAACTGAAAGAGAAAATTGACCGTATGGCAGAAATAGTGGATGAAAAGAAAATCCCAGCCGAGTTGTCAGAAGAAGGGAAAAAATACTGGGCCCTGCTTCAGGACAAGGAAGTTGAAGAAAACATATTAAGAAAGATTTTTAAACAGCTTAGAGCAAGTGAGGAAGAGAGTCAAACAGAAGAGGAGAAGATACTGCATGTCCTGGAGAAATATTTTAAAAAAGGTAAACCTATTACTGTAAAAAAGAATAAAAACAAAGAAAGACCGCTGGTTGTCTCTTTCATTGGGCCAACAGGGGTTGGTAAAACCACCACGATTGCTAAAATTGCTGCTAACTTTGCTATCAAGCAAAATTTTGCAGTGGCGTTACTGACTTCAGATACTTATCGGGTTGCAGCAGTTGAGCAACTAAAAACCTATGGAGATATTATGGGGCTGCCTGTGGAAGTAGTTTATTCGCCTAAGGACATGAAAGAGGCCATCGAAAAACATCAGGATAAAGATTTACTGCTAATCGATACGGCCGGGCGCAGTCACCGCAACAAAGATAAAGTGGTGGAACTCAAAAGCTTTATTGCTGCGGCCCAACCCGATGAAACCTATTTGGTTCTGAGTGCACCGACAAAACGAAAAGATATGCTGGAGATTGTTGAAAATTATCGGGATATAGAGTTTGACAAAATTATTCTTACCAAAATTGATGAAACTTCTTCTTTTGGCGGTATTCTCTCAGTTCTGCAAAAAACCAGGAAGCCTTTAGTCTATGTTACAACGGGACAAGAAGTACCAGATGATATCAGTGAAGCTGACCCGACCTGGTTAGCTGGTAAACTGATAAAGGAGAGATAAGCCATGGCTGATCAGGCAGAAAAACTACGGCAACTGGCTTTGAATTTAAAGAAACAGGCTGAGGCTGAGCTGAGAGAAAAAGATCCGCGCTTTAACCGAACCAGGGTTATTGCTGTAACGTCAGGGAAAGGCGGGGTCGGTAAAACCAATTTTACCATTAACCTGGCCCTTACTTTAACAAAATTAGGTAAAAAGGTACTGGTTTTCGATGCTGATTTGGGGTTGGCCAATGTGGATGTAGTCCTGGGTGTAACTCCTAAATATACCCTTTATAATCTTATTAAAGATGAGATGAATATTAAAGATATAATTACAACTGGCCCGGGTGGACTGGGGATCATTGCAGGAGGGTCGGGAATTCAGGAACTGGCTAATATATCCCGCAAAAAACTCAATACCTTTATTAAGAGCCTGCAGGAATTAGAGGGTATGGCAGACATACTCCTTATCGATACCGGTGCCGGTCTGAACCGGAATGTGCTGGCTTTTGTGCAGGCGGCAGATGAAGTAATTGTGGTCTGCACACCGGAGCCGACCAGTATTACAGATGCTTATGGTTTAATAAAGGCTTTGCATAGCAAGAAACCGGATGCCCGCATTAGTCTGGTGGTCAACCGGGTCGAAAACATGGAGGAAGGCAAAAATACAGCCAATAAACTAACCATGGTTTCACAGCGTTTCTTGAAATTGAATTTGGAGCAACTGGGTTTTATCTGGGATGATCTCCATGTATCCAAGGCGGTAAAATATCAGGAACCTTTTGTTTTAAAATACCCCAATTGCTTGGCCAGTACCTGTATGAAAGGAATTGCCGATAAATTATTAACGGGGCAGGATACCCAAAAACCGCCAGGTGGAGTTAAATCATTTTTTAACAAAATTATTGGTTTCTTCAGTTGAGGGAGGGATTTGAGTGGCGGTAGTACCGCAGCTGTCGGTAAACCAGAATGTGGAAATAGAATTGCTGGAAGAAAATCTTTCCGGGGTTTACCGCAGCCGAGTAGAAGAGATTGCACCTGACAGAATCATCCTCGCTTTGCCCTTTAGTAAAGGAGTACCTGTTCCCGTAAGAGTAGGAAGCCAAATTCTGGTGCGGTATTTTGACCAGTCGGCAATATACAGCTTTAAATCTGAAGTAATTTCCCGGGCCACAGCTCCCCAAGCGATATTATCCATTAGCATTCCAGAATCAGTAAATCGGGTACAGAGACGCAACTACGTCCGCCTGGATGACAGCGTTCCCCTGACCTTTTATAAACTGCAAGAAGATGATATAACCGGAACTGATACTGTAACCAAAGATATTTCCGGTGGCGGCGTGCGCATCGAAATCCCGCAACCCCTGGAACTGGGGACCGAACTGGAACTCCATTTAAAACTGCCAAAGGATAAAATCATCGCCGTAGGCAAGGTAGTACGCTGCCTGCCCCTGGAAAAACCCAAAAAAGGTTACAATATCGGTATACAGTTTACTATTATTGAAGAACGGGACAGGGATAAAATCATAAAATACATTTTCGATCGGCAACGGGAGCTGAGAAAGAAGGGATTGTTATAGGGGGTTTGGCTATGGAACCATTAAAAGTTTTAGTTGTTGATGATTCAGCATTTATGCGCCAGTATATCACCAGGATCTTAGAAAGCAGCGGTAAAATCAAAGTAGTCGGATATGCCAAAAATGGTCAGGAAGCCATAGAAAAGGTCCAGGAACTAAAACCCCAGGTGATGACTCTGGACGTGGAAATGCCGGTCATGAACGGCCTGGAAGCTTTAAAAATAATTATGGAACAATTCCCACTCCCAGTGGTTATGCTCAGTTCTCTGACGACAGAAGGGGCAGAAGCTACCATTAAAGCTCTGGAACTGGGAGCGGTGGATTTTGTAGCCAAACCTTCAGGACAAATTAGTTTTGATCTGGATAAAGTCCAGGAGGAACTAATCATTAAAGTAAGCAATGCTGCTCTGGCCAAATTGAAAAAAACGAGCAGCAGCCTCTCGCTCCTTCCTCAGACAGGGGTAAAGCTCACTGCTTTTCAGCGTGTTTCCAAGCTGGTTGCAATCGGTACATCCACAGGAGGGCCCAGGGCCTTACAGGAAGTGGTGACCCAGTTTCCCCGCAATTTACCGGCGGCTATCCTGATTGTACAGCATATGCCCAGAGGATTTACCAAATCGCTGGCAGAGAGACTGGACAGCATTTCTCATTTAGTAGTCAAGGAAGCGGAAGATGGAGAGGAAATCAAAAACGGGATCGTTTATATCGCACCTGGAGACTATCATATGGAAGTTCGTCAAAATCAGGGCAGTTACTTTATCAGTCTAAACCAGTCACCACCGGTTTCCGGACATCGACCATCAGTAGATGTAATGATGAAATCAGTAGCCCGCTTAAATCTGCCCAAAATCGGGGTGATTATGACCGGTATGGGTGGGGATGGCTCTGATGGAATGGTGGAAATCAAAAAGTCCGGGGGTAAAACTATCGCCCAGGATGAAAGTTCATGTGTGGTTTTTGGTATGCCAAAAGTAGCAATCCAAAAAGGTGGCGTTGATGTAGTTGTGCCTTTGAATAAAATTGCCCTGGAGATAATGAAATGGCTATAGCCCAGGGGAGGGGAGAATTGTGGATCTGTCCCAGTATCTAACCATATTTTTTGAGGAAGCACGGGAGCATTTGCAAAAAATCAGTGAATGTTTGCTGGAGCTGGAAAAAGATCCGTGTAACCTGGAAACCATCAATGAGCTCTTTCGCAGTGCCCATACTTTGAAAGGAATGTCGGCAACGATGGGTTTTACCCAGATGGCCGAACTTACCCATGAAATGGAAAGTTTCTTGCAACCCTACCGGGGAACCCAGCAATGTATCAGTTCCAATGGGATTGACCTTTTGCTGAAAGTAGCTGATACGCTGGAAATTATGCTGGAGGAAGTCGCCAGCCAGGGCAGTATTCAAACATCGCCGCAGGATATTATCAATCAGCTTAGGAATCATCAACCTGAGGCCGCTGAATCAGTTACTACCAAAAAAAATGAAGAGTCTAAACCGACAACTTCCCCCGCACCTGCTATGGTACTCAATGAGTATGAAGTAAGAGTGGTACAGGATGCCAGTAGCCAGGGGTTAAATGTCTGGAAAATCAAAGTAATTCTACGGGAAGATTGTTTAATGAAAGTGCCCCGGGTATTGATGGTTTATCGCAATTTGGAGCAGCTGGGGGAAATTATTAAAACCGTACCTGACACATCGGAAATTGAAGAAGACAATTTTGACCGGATAGTGGAATTTCTGTTAATAAGCTCCGAATCAGCCAGTGCAGTAGAAACAGCTATGCAATCTGTCTCTGAACTGGAAAGCTATCACATCGAAGCCTTTCAGCTTCAGGCCAGACCGGTACAGGAAACAAAAACAGAAAAACCGGCAGTATCATCAGGGCAGGAAACGATAAAACCAGCGGTAGAATCTGATAAGAAACCGTCAGGACAGTTGAAAGCTCAAACCCTCAGGGTGGATATTCAGAAACTGGATATATTGATGAACCTGGTGGGAGAACTGGTAATAAATAAAACCCGCTTATTCGCCATCGCCAGGAAAAATGGACTGAAAGAACTTAACGAGACTATCGAACAAATGGATTTTATTTTCTCCGAATTACAAAACCTGGTAATGAAAGTTCGCATGGTACCAGTTGAGACGGTGTTCAATCGTTTTCCTCGCATGGTTAGGGATCTGGCCAGAGAACTGGGAAAAGAGATCGATTTTCAGGTTTATGGAGCTGATACAGAGCTGGATCGCACGGTGATAGATGAAATTGGGGAGCCACTGGTGCATCTACTGCGAAATGCCATTGACCACGGTATTGAATCCCCTGCTGAGCGGCTGGCAAAAGGAAAACCAGCTGCCGGAACCATCAGTCTTTCGGCTTTTCATGAAGGGAATCATGTGGTCATTGAAATTAAGGATGATGGCAAAGGGATTGATACTGAGAAAGTAGTACAAAAGGCTTTGCAGAACGGTCTTATCAATAGCGTTGAAGCGGAACAAATGAGTGAAGAGGAAAAACTGGCTCTGATTTTCCGACCGGGATTGAGTACAGCAGAAAAAGTGACCGATATTTCTGGCCGTGGTGTGGGAATGGATGCAGTGAAGAAAAAAATTGAATCCCTCAATGGGCGGATTATGCTGAATTCTCGTTTGCATCAGGGCACCACTGTGCACATTATTTTGCCTTTAACTTTAGCGATTTTGCAGAGCTTACTTATCAAGATCGGTCAGGAGACCTATGCAGTACCGATCGGCTATATCGAAGAAACAGCGGCAATTTTACAAAGGGATATTCTGGAACTACAGGGGGCTTATTATATAAAACTAAGGGAAGTACTGGTTCCTGTGTACATTTTAAAAGAATTGCTGGAACACCCCTGGGAGATACCAGAGCCGGAAACAGAATTGCCTGTGGTTATTGTCAGAACAGGGAGACAGAGGATAGGGTTGATCGTGGACGAACTGCTGGGACAGCAGGAAATCGTCATCAAGTCCCTGGGCCCACTTTTGACAGGGATTTCAGGCATTGCAGGTGCTACCATTTTAGCCAATGGTGAAGTTGCCTTGATCCTGGATGTCCCATCCCTATTGACGGGGAGGTAAAGGCAGTGGAGGTTCAAATTGTTGTATTTCGTTTACAAAACAAATGGTATGGTCTTTATATCAACAGAGTGAAGGAAATTTTTCCGCTCGTTAAAATTACCAGGGTGCCGCGGACACCCTCCTATATTCTCGGGGTGATAAACCTGCGGGGAACAGTAGTACCAGTCCTTTCTTTGCACCGGTTGTTTGGCTTGCCGGAACCGTTAAGCACTGAAGAAAGCCGAATTATAATTTTGACTGAACAGGAGGGTATGTTTGGGGTACTGGCTGATGAAATTAGCAGTGTAACCAAGGTAGGAGAAGATCAGATTCAAACTGATATCTACGAAAAATATATTGACGCTTTTGTTAAATTGCCAGATCGGGTAGTGATGGTATTGAAACGGCAATTTAAGGAGGAATTGGGGTGGGGGAATTCAAAAAATTGAGTGAAGCGCAGCTGGATGTAATCAGGGAAGTTTGCAATATTGGTGCTGGTAATGGTGCCACTGCTCTGGCCACCATGCTGGGTCAGAGAGTAGAGATGTCAGTGCCGGAGATAAATATTGTTTCTTATCAGGAGATTCTGGAAGCATCGCCTATTTGCCAGGAAACTGTTTATGGTATTTACCAGAAGATTAAGGGGCAAGCTCCAGGAGAAGTTTTATGGCTCTTGCCGCAATCCATGGCCCAGCAGCTGGTGGAAATGCTGTTACAGCGCTCTGTAACTGAGACGGGGAGTTTTAATCAGTTTGAGTTATCGGCCCTGGCTGAAGTCGGAAATATCGTAACAGGAGGTTTTCTAGCGGCCATTACTGGCTTTACTGGTATCAGATTTTATCCTTCGATACCGGGGGTGGCCCTGGATTATGGCTGCAATATCCTTTCTAGTGTTGCTGCGGAACTAGGGCATGTTTCCAATGAGGTACTGATAATAGAGACCATATTCAAGCTAAATCACAAGGAAATGATCGGGCACTTTTTCCTCTTGCCTGAGCCTGATTCCCTTAGAGTTATAGTTACGGCGCTGGGAGTGTAAGTTGAGATGGAGATTATAAAAGTTGGGATGGCTGATTTAAAGATAGGACAGGCTCCTGCCCGGTTATTGACTTCTGGTCTGGGTTCCTGTGTAGGCATATGTCTCTGGGATTTTCTCAGCAAAAAAGGCGGCATGGCCCATATTATGCTGCCAGATAGCACTAAAGCCAGGGTAGCGGGAAATCCCGCGAAATTTGCTGATACAGCCGTACCGGCACTAATCCAGTTGCTGGAAAACCATGGGGCTTGCCGCCGTCGGTTAAAAGCTAAGATTGCAGGCGGGGCCCAGATGTTTTCCTTTGGTGGTGAACATGAAATCATGAAAGTGGGACAGAGAAATGTGGAAGCGGTAAAAACAGCCCTTGCTGCCTGGGATATTCCTTTGCTGGCGGAGGACACTGGAGGAAATATCGGGCGAACCATTGAATTTGACCTGGAAACAGGGCTTGTGCATATTCGTACTATGGCAGCTAAAAACTATCATATCTAAAGAGGTGAGCCCATGTTGGCCATTAAATTGAGCGGGCAAAAGGATGAACAGCTCTGGGCAGAATATAAAGAAAAAAAAGGACCAGAGTTGAAGGAGGCCCTCATTAAACGTTATGCTCATCTCGTTAAATATGTGGCGGGCAGGCTTATTTCAGGCTTGCCATCCAGTATCACTTATGATGAATTATTAAGTTTTGGTACCTTTGGTTTACTGGAAGCCATCGAACGGTTTGAGCCTGAGCGAGGCATCAAATTTGAAACTTATGCGGTAGCCCGCATCAAAGGGGCGATAATCGATGGCTTGCGCCAGCTGGATTGGATGCCAGCTTCAGTAAGAGCCAGAGTAAAGAAATTAGAACAGGGAATTTGGGAGTTAGAACAGCGTTTGGGTAGGTCGGCTACGGATGAAGAAATTTGCCAGGCTTTAGGTTTGTCAGAGGAGCAATATCAGCAGCTGCTGGTACAGAGCTCCCAGGGGGTTATTTTTTCCCTTGATGAATTGATTCCTGGGGAAGAAGAAAATACTGCCGGATTCCATGAATTGATCGCCGACAAAAGTCAACCAACCCTTGAGGAACAGGTTCAGCTTCAAGCAGTCAAGCAAATTCTTGCCGACGCTATTGCCAAACTGCCAGAAAAGGAGAAACTAGTTGTAGCCCTGTATTATTATAATGGTTTGACCTTAAAGGAGATAGGACAAGTAATTGGAGTTAGTGAATCCCGGGTTTCACAGCTGCATACCAAAGCAATTTTCCGGTTACGGGGCCGGCTCAGTCGACAGAAGCAAAAGATTTTTGCGGAATAACCGGGGGAGGGGCTGTCATGGATCAGCAGAAAGAAAAGAAAATCGTTTTAAGTCTCGAAACCAGTGCCGATAACATGACAGCCTTTTTACAGCTGCTTGCAGCAGCAGAAGAAAGTGACCAGAAACTGGAACAATTGGTCTGGAAAGCTATCAATGAACGGAAGATTAAATATGGTTTGATTGAGGAAAATATTAAAAACGCTATTGTAAAACGGAATGGCGAAAAAATTCTACTAGCCCGGGGCCGGGATCCTGTAGCTGGAGTAGATGCTTATATTAAATATCATTTTGAAATTAATGGACTCCCTCTAACTCCCAAAACCCGTCAGGACGGTTCGGTCGATTATTATAACCTGGAACTAATTCAACAGGTTAAAGCCGGGGATGTGCTGGCCGAGCGGGTTCCTCCTGTACCTGGCCAGGATGGAACGGACATATTCGGTCGGGTGGTTCCTGCTAAAAAGGCAAAAGATGTGGTCTTGAAAGCAGGAAAAGGAACGCGCCTTTTGCAGGAGGAAAATATAATTGTTGCAGAAAAAAACGGACATGTAGCTTTGATTAATGGTAAAGTAACCGTATCTGATATATATGAGGTGCGGGGTAATGTGGATTTTTCCACCGGAAACATTGATTTTGATGGCACCATCCGTATCACCGGTGATGTGCTTGGCGGATTTCAGGTCAAAGCTACCGCTGATGTGGAAGTAGGTGGTGCTGTCTTAGGAGGCAGTATCCAGGCCGGGGGACATTTGCGGGTACGTAATGGCATTATTGGCAAAAAAGGCGCTCAGATATCCTGTCAGGGTAACCTGTTTGCAGCCTATGTTGAAAACGCATTCATTGAATGTGGGGGGAATGTGCAAATCGGGAAGGGGATTATGCACAGCCAGGTAATTGCGGAAGGTTCGGTCATAGTGGAAGGCAGCAAAGCTCTGATTGCCGGCGGGGAAGTCCGGGCTGGACGGGACATCCGGGCCAAAACTGTGGGAGCACCGATGGGGACTCATACTTTGCTGGAAGCTGGAGTAAGCCCGAAACTGAAACTTAGATATTTAGCGACTGTATCCGGGCTGACCGCAGTTCAACAAAGTTTGACCAAAGCAAAGCAAATCATTGACCTTCTGCAGCGAATGAAGGAAAAGGCCGGTGAGCTTCCTGATGAAAAGAAGGCATTGTTAATTAAGGTAAAACGATCAGTAATTAGTCTGGAAGATGAATTAAAAAATTTGATAGTCGAGGAGCAGGAGCTATTAACTTTATTGCAAACCTCAATTGAAGGCAAAATAATGATAGAAAAAATTGTCCATCCCGGAACCCGGATCGTCATTGGTGATCAGACCCTGATTATCGATGAACCCGTGCAATACGTGTCTTTTCAGCTGAATCAGGAAGGTGAAATCGAAATGCGGCCTTTGCGTTAGGGGGAGAGCGATGAGTATTAAGCCTGTTGATATGCAAAATACTTTCATTAAAGTTCAGGAAGTAAGCAAAATCCAGCAAACTGAGCTGGCTGCTCGCCAGCAGGCTAATCAGGAATTCAGCGCTCAACTGGATAAACAGACCCGAAATGTGAAACAAAAGATTCAAGCCAGCAGCAAAACGCTGGGCAGTCGTGTACGAAAAAAAACGGAAAAAGACAAAGAAAAGCAGGAAGAACGGGAAGAAGGGAAAAAGGAACATCTGGATATTCTGGTATAGGAGACGATTTGCGGTGACATTAGAATGGTGGATGTTGTTAGCAGGTATACTGGCTCTGGGCTGGAGTTTCTGGCTGGAAAAAAGGGAAAATCTGAAACGTCAGGACGAACTATTAACGATATTGACCAGGGTTGAACAGGCAAAAGCAGATGTAGCCTTGTTATTGACAGAAGTGGAAGAAGCGGCAGAAAAACTGGTTAACAGGCTGGAAAAAACAGTGGTATCGGATGGAGACCCACAGGTTATGAAAAAGCCTAAAACTAAGGACAAAGTTAAAGAAAACCGGGAAAAAGATAAGGAGCCGCAGAAGAAAATGGATTCACGGTTTAAAAATAAAGATGAAATCATAGCCTTATGGCAATCAGGGCTATCGATAGATGAAATTGCGGCCCGTCTGGGAATAGGCAAAGGGGAAGCTCAGCTGATTATAGATTTATTTGGCAAGGAGGCAGGGCGATAATGGGTAGGCAAGCCTTTTGGCGCGGTTTGGGCATAGGCCTGGTACTGGGCGGTTTAGCCCTGTTTTTTGCAAAAAGCAACCTGCAGTTATCAGAAGCAGAACTAATCAGCCGGGCCCGCTCTTTGGGTATGATTACTCGACAGGAGGCGGCGGAAAAGGTAGCCCAGGAACTGGCCAACGCCAGGAAAGAATGGGAAAAACAAGCCCAGCAACGTTTGCCGGTCCAGCCTGCCCAGCAACCATCAGCAGAACGCATGGTTCTAGTGGTTTTGCCCAAAGGGGTTACTTCAGAAAAAATAGCGGATATTCTGCTGGCAGAAGGATTAATCCAGGATAAAAAAGCTTTTCTCATGGAAGTGGATAAGGCGGGACTGGCCCGGAAGTTTAAAGCGGGAACTTATCAGATAAAACAAAACACATCGGTTGCTGACATTCTTAAAACCCTGACCCACTGAACCCTTGCCAATTAAATCAAGTTATGTTAAAATAGCAAATGGTGTGTAAAATACACACGTCTCCGGATTCGCTTCCGAGTGCCTGGAGACAGGTGGGCAGCGAAGAAGATGGGGGCGGAGGTAAAACTAATGGAGGTGTAAATATGTCAGTCGTTTCCATGAAACAATTACTGGAAGCCGGTGTTCACTTCGGACACCAAACCCGGCGGTGGAACCCCAAAATGCGGGAATATATCTTCACTGACCGGAACGGAATTTACATTATCGATTTGCAAAAAACTGTTAAGAAAGTAGAGGAAGCCTACAATTTCCTGCGCAGTGTAGCTGAAGAAGGCAAGACTGTGCTGTTTGTAGGAACCAAGAAACAAGCGCAGGAAGCTGTGAAAGAGGAAGCTGTCCGCTGTGGTCAGTTCTATGTAAATCAGCGTTGGTTGGGTGGTATGCTGACCAACTTCACCACCATTCGGAAAAGAATTGAACGGCTGCATGAGCTGGAGAGAATGGAACAGGATGGTACCTTTGCCGTACTGCCCAAGAAAGAGGTGGCCGAACTGTTAAAAGAAAAAGCCAGACTGGAAAAATTCTTGGGCGGCATTAAGGATATGAAGGAACTGCCCGGTGCCTTGTTCGTAGTCGACCCGCGGAAAGAAAAAATTGCTGTTGCTGAAGCGCGGCGACTGGGTATACCGGTGGTCGCTATTGTGGATACTAACTGTGATCCAGATGAGGTAGACTACGTTATTCCCGGTAATGATGATGCCATCAGGGCGGTAAAGCTGTTAACCAGCAAAATGGCAGATGCTATTCTGGAAGGTTTGCAAGGACAGCAAATGACCGAGTAGTAAAGTCGGGTGGGTGGCCGGGAAACTCGGGCCCACCCTTTTTATTACAAAAATTTAAGGAGGTTATCGTGATGATATCTGCACAGGCAGTTAAAGAACTAAGAGAAAGAACCGGTGCCGGGATGATGGACTGCAAAAAGGCATTGCAGGAAACCAATGGTGATATGGAAAAGGCTGTTGAATATCTGCGGGAAAAGGGGCTGGCTGCAGCAGCCAAAAAAGCTGGCCGGATTGCAGCTGAAGGGATCGTTACATCGTACATACATGCTGGCGGCCGTGTAGGTGTCCTGGTGGAAATTAACTGTGAGACTGACTTCGTGGCCAAAACCGAGGAATTCCAGCAGTTGGGCAAGGATATTGCTATGCAAATTGCTGCTTCCAAGCCTCAGTATGTCCGGCGGGAAGAAGTGCCTGCTGATGTAATTGAAAAAGAAAAGCAGATTCTGCGGGCTCAAGCTCTTAATGAAGGCAAACCCGAAAATATCGTCGAAAAAATGGTGGAAGGAAGAATTGAAAAGTTCTACAAAGAAGTATGCTTGCTGGAGCAGCCTTTTGTTAAAAATCCGGACATCACCATAGAACAACTTATCAAGGAAAAAATTGCCAAAATCGGTGAAAATATTAATGTCAGACGGTTTGTTCGTTACGAAATGGGTGAAGGTCTGGAGAAACGGCAGGATGATTTTGCTGCCGAAGTTATGAAGGAGCTGCAGCGGTAGTTGGTAATAAAAGAGAACACATTTTTGTGTTCTCTTTTTTGTAAAAATATTTCTGAAAACAAAAGGAAATCGGCCACCGTTGTAGAATTGATTATACAAATACAGGAGGTTGGCCCATGACAGTTCCAAAATATAAACGGGTTGTTCTTAAACTAAGCGGTGAGGCGCTGGCTGGTGGACAGGGTTTTGGCATTGACCAGCATACTGTTCAGAACATTGCCCGCCAGATTAGTGAAATTGTAAAACTGGGAGTCCAGGTTGCTATCGTTGTGGGTGGAGGTAATATCTGGCGCGGAGTGGCCGGTAGTGCTAAAGGCATGGACAGGGCTACTGCTGATTATATGGGTATGCTGGCTACTGTGATGAATTCTCTGGCCCTGCAGGATGCCCTGGAAAACCTGGGCGTGGATACCAGGGTACAAACGGCCATTGAGATGCGGCAGGTAGCTGAGCCTTATATAAGAAGGAGAGCGATTCGCCATCTGGAAAAAGGACGGGTGGTGATCTTTGCAGCCGGCACTGGTAACCCCTATTTTTCTACTGATACCACCGCAGCTTTGCGGGCTGCCGAAATAGAAGCGGAAGTTATCCTGATGGCCAAGCAGGTAAATGGGGTCTATGACTCTGATCCCAAGAAAAACCCCGCTGCCCGACTGTTTAAAGAACTTACATATCTGGATGTCTTACAACTGGGGCTGGGGGTAATGGATTCAAC
>NZ_BDLR01000061.1:0-1296 GCF_002049395.1 Carboxydocella sp. JDF658
GAAAAAATGTGGATTTTGTGATATCCTTGCCTCGCATTATAGCTTCTCCTTTATATTAGAGATTTGGGCAAGGACTACCCTTAATCTCTATTATAAAGGATTTTTATATTTCTCAGCTAAAAAACGCATAATTCTGCCTATTTTGTGTTAAATCGAATTAATTCCCAGCTTGACAAATTCTAAAAAATTTTATGCAACGCTACTGAAATTTTATATTTTATTTCTCTAATTTTTATCGCCATTATTTGACAACAATTGACTGAAAGTTAATAATTCCTTCTATTAACCAGACTCGATACGTAGGTTATAGAACCACACTTTACGGCCGAAATTCCTGAACCGGATCGATGAAATTATCGTTTTCCACCCGTTGGAGGAAGTGATATCCAGCAAATCGTAGATTTGATGCGGCCGTTTTGAACAAGCGCTTGCAGGACTTTGACATACAGGTAGAAGTTAAGGCAGGCTGACCTTCAGGAAAAAGGCTTAAAGAGTTACAGCCGGCGAATAATTACCGCTGGTTGTGTCTTGCTATTTCGTCATATAGTTTATCTTTATCCATGGAGCGGGAAGGTTCTGGATTTTCTGCCTTAAAAAAGCCAAGTTTAAATTGACCTTGCCAGCCAGTTAAGACAGCATACTTATCTTCTTCCGGAGAGTAATCCAGAAAGAGCAGATATTTTTTACCAGGTTCCATTATTTCAACTTTGTCCAGTTTTCGGGTAACACCATTATATACACCCCCGTCCTGTTCAATGATTATCTTATTTCTTGATTTAGGCTCTGAACCTTTATACCACTTTGAGACATTGAAATAGACATCTGTAGCAATATCAAGCTCATCAAAACGCGGGTAGGATTTTATTGACTCAGCCTCTCCTTCGACAATTACATCGGCATCTTCTACCAGGGATTTTACGTCAGGATAATATTTAACCCAGCTAGCATGAGATATAATCATAGGTTTTTTTGAATTCTCAGAATTAATAATGCCTGATACTATTAGTAAGCTCAGCAACCCAATAAATAATAATGGTTTAGCCTTCATCTTTCACATCTCCTTATAGTTAATACAGATAGTTTGTACCTTCAATATCACCATAAACATAACCTACACCTGGCACATATTTATTAACAGATTGTGGTGTATAGATGCCTAATTTATGTCTTTCGGAGTCATAACCAAGCATAAGAACTTTTGGATCGCCGTATAACAGATAGCCATTATCATCGGCAAGGGCAATAACATGGCCAAATTCATGTGCTATTACACCTTGTTTTTGTAGTGAAGTATAA
>NZ_BDLR01000062.1:0-231 GCF_002049395.1 Carboxydocella sp. JDF658
GACACAGGTAGGTGAGGAGAGAATCCTAAGGCGAGCGAGAGAACCCTCGTTAAGGAACTCGGCAAAATGACTCCGTAACTTCGGGAGAAGGAGTGCCGCTGGGTGTGAAGGGCTAAGCGTCTGGAGCATTTAGCGGTCGCAGAGAAGAGGCCCAAGCGACTGTTTACCAAAAACACAGGTCCCTGCCAAAGCGAAAGCTGACGTATAGGGGCTGACGCCTGCCCGGTGCCG
>NZ_BDLR01000064.1:0-25867 GCF_002049395.1 Carboxydocella sp. JDF658
GGCGGGAATACTGGGGGCAGTGGAGTTGCCGGTGGTGCTGCTGGTATCCCGGTTTTTTCTCGGGGAACCGGTTGGGCTCCGGCAATGGCTGGGTACTATATTGATGCTTGCCGGAATCTATATCGGGGAAAAAGGTGAACATTTTTTTAAAAAAACCCTTGAATATTAGGAAAAAATATGGTAATTTTTTAGTAAAGCTTTAACTGAATAGTCACTCGTATAATTTTGAGGATATGGCTCAAAAGTCTCTACCGGGCAACCGTAAATTGCCCGACTACGAGTGGAACACATTACCAGAGGGGAAAGTCTATCTTTTTCCTGCTGGTAGTGAGCGCTAGGCGGCGGGAAACCACCCGGTGCGCTGGGTTTCACTCACCTTTTTGGGAACCTCGGGCACCGGGTGATTTGTTTTTTGACGGTGGGGAGATGAGCCATTTCCGGGATAATACTGAGGGAAAGGGGAAAAGAGGAATGTGGCGCAAAATGATCGCTCTCCTGATGCTGGCCAGTATGCTGTTATTTAACCTCACGGGCTGTGGTAGCAGCAGTAAACAGGAGCAAAAAGCCGGGGAAAATAAACCGGCAGGGGACAAGCTGAAAGTGGCCTTTATCTATGTTGGACCGGTAGGGGATGCCGGCTGGACTTATGCCCATGACCAGGGACGCAAGTATTTGGAACAGCAATTGCCTAATGTCGAAACTACCTATATTGAATCGGTGCCGGAAGGGGCCGATGCTGAACGGGTCATCACTGAGCTGGCTGAGAAAGGCAATAAAATCATTTTTGCTACCAGCTTTGGCTACATGGATGCCATGCTGAAGGTGGCGCAAAAATATCCTGATGTGGTATTCCTGCATTGTTCCGGTTACAAGACCGCACCCAATATGGGTACCTATTTTGGCCGGATGTATCAGGCTCGCTACCTGACCGGCATAGTGGCCGGTAAAATGACCAAAAGCAATACTATCGGTTATGTGGCAGCCTTCCCCATTCCGGAAGTAATTCGCGGCATCAATGCCTTTACCCTGGGGGTAAGAAGCGTTAACCCCAATGCTAAGGTGAAAGTGGTCTGGACCAATACCTGGTATGATCCTGCCAAGGAAAAGGATGCGGCCAAGAGCTTGCTGGATGCAGGTGCCGATGTGATTGCCCAGCATCAGGATACTCCCGGACCGCAACAGGCTGCTCAGGAAAAAGGCGTATACAGTATTGGTTACAATAGTGATATGTCTGCCTATGCACCCAAGGCGGTGCTGACCAGTGCCGTCTGGAACTGGGGCCCCTATTATGTCAATACTGTTAAGGCTGTAAAGGAAGGCAAATGGAAGAGTGAACAATACTGGGGTCCCATGAGTGATGGGATTGTCAATCTGGCTCCTTACGGTCCTATGGTTCCTGCCGAGGTAAAGGATCTGGTGGAGAAGAAAAAGCAGGAAATTCTTTCTGGTAGCTGGGATGTTTTCACTGGCCCCATCAAGGATCAGAATGGCCAGGTACGAGTACCGGCTGGCAGCAAGATGACTGATGAGCAAATGCTTTCTTTTGACTGGTTTGTAGAAGGGGTAGAAGGTACCATTCCCAAACAATAAGCAAGTTGAGGGGTGAAGGCCTGCGGGTCTTTACCCCTCCTGTCGCCTGGGAGGGGCTTTTTTTATGGAAACTCTGGTGGAGATGAAAGGAATCTGCAAGGCTTTTCCAGGGGTAAAGGCCAATGACCATGTGAACTTCACTTTGAAAGCAGGGGAAATCCACGCCCTGCTGGGAGAAAACGGAGCGGGAAAGAGTACCCTGATGAGCATTCTCACCGGCCTGTACCGGGCCGACCAGGGGGAGATCTGGATTCGCGGCCAGAAGGTCAACTTCCGCTCTCCCCGGGATGCCATCCGGGCGGGTATAGGTATGGTCCATCAGCATTTCAAGCTGGTGGCTCCTTTTACAGTAACGGAAAATGTAGCCCTTGGTTTGCCTGGCCGGGGTTTTGGCCTGAATCTGAAGGAAATTGAGGCGAAGTTGAGCCAGTTTGCAGCTGAATACGGCCTGCTCATTCACCCACAGGCCAAAGTCTGGCAGTTGTCTATAGGGGAACAACAGCGGGTGGAAATTGTCAAGCTGTTGTTCCGGGGGGCGGATATTCTGATTCTGGACGAGCCGACAGCGGTGCTGACACCCCAGGAGGCCCAGGAGCTTTATCGCATTTTGCGGCGGATGGCTGCGGCCGGGAAAGGGATTATTGTCATTACCCACAAGATGCAAGAGGTGCTGGAACACGCTGATACCATTACGGTAATGCGGGGAGGCAGGTCTATTGCTACACTGCCGGGGGCAGAGGCCACAGAGCAAGGCCTGGCCCGATTGATGGTGGGCAAGGAACCGGACATACCGGAAATGCCCGCAGGAGCGGTACCGGGTCCGGTATTGCTGGAACTAAAGGCGGTCACTGCCCTGGGTGACCGGGGGCAACCGGCCTTGAAGCAAGTGAGTTTAACGGTACGGGCCGGGGAGATCCTGGGGATCGCCGGTGTGGCCGGCAATGGCCAGCGGGAACTGGCAGAGGTAATTGCTGGATTAAGGCCACTCAAATCCGGTCAACTCTATCTGGCCGGGCAGGAGATGGGGACCAGTGGGCCCCGGGAGCGCATTGCCGCCGGGGTGGCCTATATTCCCGAAGACCGGCTGGGCACCGGTCTGGTACCCAATCTGGATGTGCGGGAAAACATATTGCTCAAACACTACCGTGACCAGGAATTTACCCGTGGACCCCTGATCAACTGGCAGCGCCTGTCAGAATATGCCCGTCGACTGGTTCAGGAATTTGAAGTAAAAATCTCCGACCTGACTACTCCGGTCAAAACTATGTCCGGAGGAAATTTGCAGAAACTGCTGCTGGCCCGGGAGATTTCCTCCCAGCCCCGGCTGATTGTGGCTGTTTATCCTGTCCGCGGGCTGGATATTGCTGCCACCATGGCAGTGCGGACTTTGCTTTTACAGGCCCGGCGCCAGGGGTGTGGGGTGGTTCTGATCAGTGAGGAACTGGAAGAATTGTTCCAGCTGGCTGACCGCCTGGCGGTATTGCATGAAGGGGAAATCACCGGTCTGGTACCGGTGCGGGAGGCCCGGATTGAAGAAATCGGCTTAATGATGGCAGGAAAGATGGTGAAGAGCGGGTGCGCCTGATTACTCTGGAGAAACGACTGACACCAATGCCTGGAGCCTTTTTTTTAGTACCAGCGGTGGCGATTCTGCTCGCTCTACTGGCAGGGGCCTGCTTTATCGCTCTGGCGGGGAAATCTCCCCTGGAGGTTTACCAGGCCATGCTGGGCGGGGCTTTTGGTTCAGCCTTCGGTCTGGCGGAGACTACAGTCAAGGCCATCCCGCTGGCTCTGTGCGCCCTGGGGGTTTCCCTGGCCTTTCGGATGCAATTGTGGAATATCGGTGCGGAAGGGCAGTTTTACATGGGAGCCATGGCGGCTACCTGGGTGGCGCTCAATTTTCCTGATGGTTCCCGCTGGCAACTGCTGCCGGCCATGCTGGTTTTAGCCTGGCTGGCCGGAGGCCTCTGGGCCCTCTTGCCCGCTATTCCGAAAGCTCTCTGGCAGGTGAATGAAACCATCACCACTCTGATGCTCAATTATGTGGCCATCCTCTGGGTGGATTATCTGGTCTTTGGGCCCTGGAAAGACCCTAAAGGCTTTAACTTCCCCCTGACTGCCACCTTTGGCCCGGGGGCGACTCTGCCCACTCTGGGGAATACCAGGATTCATGCCGGTTTTCTGCTGGCTTTGCTGGCCGCAGTGTTAATCTACCTGATTTTCCGCTATACTACCTGGGGTTTCCAGTTGAAGGTAGTAGGGGAAAGCCGGGCAGCAGCCCGTTATGCCGGAATGAGTATAACAAAAACTATTCTGTTGACAATGTTTTTCAGCGGGGCCCTGGCCGGTATTGCCGGCATGGCGGAAGTGGCTGGCATAACCCAGCGCTTGCAACAGGGCCTATCGCCGGGCTATGGCTATTCGGCCATAATTATCGCCTGGCTGGCCCGCTTGCATCCCTTTGCCATTCTGCTGGTGGCCTTTCTGTTCGGGGGTTTGCTCTCAGGGGGCTATGCCCTGCAAACCCTGGGCCTACCTGCTGCCAGTGTCTATATGCTGCAGGGCTTGATTCTTTTCTTTGTGCTGGGCGGGGAAATTTTTATTAACTACCGCCTGCGGATAGGAGGCAAAAAAGCATGACCGACCAGAGTGTAGTGATCGCTATCCTGGCCACAGCTATTACCGCCGGCACCCCTATTCTCCTGGCTGCCCTGGGGGAGATTCTGGCGGAACGGGCCGGGGTCCTGAATCTGGGGGTAGAAGGGATGATGTTGCTGGGGGCTGTGAGCGGTTTTACTGTAGCCCTCTCTACCGACAACCTCTGGCTGGGCTTTGGCGCAGCCCTGCTGGCCGGAGGAGCAGGGGCCCTGGTCCATGCTTTCCTCACGGTTACTCTGAAGGCGAACCAGGTAGTCAGCGGCCTGGCCCTTACCATCTTCGGCACTGGTCTAAGCAGCTATCTGGGCAAAAGCCTGGTAGGCATTCCCCTCAAGCAGACTTTTCAGCCCGTTCCGGTGCCAGGCTTGAGCCAGCTGCCCTGGCTGGGGCCAATCCTGTTCAACCACGATCCCCTGATTTATCTCAGTTTTGGCCTGGTACCCTTAATGGCCTGGCTCCTGTACCGGACTCGCTGGGGACTACAGCTGCGGGCAGTAGGGGAAAATCCCGCTGCGGCTGATGCGGCCGGGATCAGTGTTTCCCTTACCCGCTATCTGGCGGTTATCGGGGGCGGAATGCTGGCGGGAGCAGGCGGGGCCTATATTTCCCTGGCCTATGCTCCCAGCTGGCTGGAAAACATGACCGCCGGCCGGGGCTGGATTGCAGTGGCGCTGGTGATCTTCGCTATGTGGGACCCCTTCAAGGCGATGCTGGGAGCTTATCTTTTCGGCGGTGTGGATGCGCTGGGATTCCGGTTGCAGACCCTGAATATTGCAGTGTCGCCCTTTTTTCTCAAGATGTTGCCCTATTTATTAACTATCCTGGTGTTGATTCTGGTCACCCGGGAGACGAAAACCAGGCGGGTGGCTACACCGGGGGCCCTGGGATTGCCCTATCACCGGGAAGAACGCTGATGGAAGGATGACGTGGACGTGGAGCTATTGAAACAGAGGATTCGGGAGGATGGTCTGCTGATCGGCAACAATATCCTGAAGGTGGATTCCTTTCTCAATCACCAGCTGGATCCGCAGCTGCTGCTGGAGCTGGGGCGGGAGTTTGCCCGGCGCTTTCGCCCGGATGGGGTGACCAAGATCCTGACGGTGGAGGCTTCCGGCATTGCCGTGGCCGTGATGGTCGGCCTGGAGCTAGGGGTGCCGGTGCTGTTTGCCAAGAAGAAGCAGCCCAGTACCCTGGTGGAGGAGGTTTATGCGGCGGAGGCCTTTTCCTTCACCAAACAGGAGCAGGTGTCGGTCTGCGTTTCCCGGCGCTATCTGACCGCTGAGGACAGGGTGCTGATTATCGATGATTTTCTGGCTCAAGGGGCGGCAGCGAAAGCGCTGGTGTCCCTGGTGGAGCAGGCCGGGGCATCCCTGGTGGGAGTGGGAGTTGTGGTGGAGAAGGCCTTCCAGCCCGGGGGCAAGGAGTTGCGCGAGGCTGGCATCCGGGTGGAGGCGCTGGCCAGGATTGGGGCGTTTACGGAAAAGGGTGTGGAGTTTGTTTAAGAGGCAACCTGGCTGGGTTGTCTTTTTTGTCTTTATGTTACGATAGTTACAAGCGCTAAGCTGCGGAAAGTATTAGAACAGGCAGCTGACCATAAAACTTGCTAAAAATACTGACCCCGGGTACAATAAGGGTACCCGGAATTTTTTATGGTGAAAGACAATGGCATACATCAGAATGAAAAAAGGCAAGGCTGAATATGAATATCCTGTCATCCCTGCTCCTGTACCCCATATCCTGGTAGACAGCAAAAAAGACTTACATGGATGGTGGCCGGGGAAAAGGGAATGTACAGCCGAGCGAATGTTGATTAATCCCTATAATGGCTGTACTCATGATTGTCCTTATTGTTATGCCCATAGTTTCTGGGGCTACTTCCACCTTTATGCTACACAACGGGTGGTCACGGTTTGCCAGGATTTCGACCGGATAGTGGCCAGGCAGCTGGACTCCTTGCAGGTGGCTGCCTGTGGTTACCTTTCCCCGGTAACTGATCCTTTTCAGCCCCTGAATCGGGTGTATAAACTATCGGAGAAAATCATCCGGGTTTTTGTAGAGCGCAATCTACCGATTGAATTCATTACCAAAAACCAGGTTACCGATGAATCCCTGGCCTGGATGAGTAAGCAACAGCATTGTTTTGGCCAGGTTTCTCTCCTCACCCCGGATGAGGATTTACGGCGCAAACTGGTACCCGGTGGAGCACCGGTGCCAGTTTTACTGGACAATCTGCGACGAATTCGGGAAGCAGGGCTATTTGCGGTAGTACGGCTGGACCCAATTTTACCGGGCCTTACTGATGACCAGGAAATGATAGAGGAGCTCTGTCAGGTAGCCAGAGCTGCTGGTGCCAGTCACCTGGTAGCTTCCTGCCTGGACATTCCTTTGGCCTTGAAAAACCGGATTTGGCAATGGATAGAGCTGTCCTGGCCCGATTTGGCCCAATACTGGGCTCGCCTCTATAATGAGCGAATTGGTGCCAGCTGGCACGCTGATCTGGGCTATCGTCGGGAACTTTTCAACAGGGTAAAAAAAGCGGCCTTGAAGCATGGCCTCAGTTTCGCTCTCTGTATGGAATATCGGCCTGATGGCCAGGGGTTAAATCGGGAGTTTGCCACTACCCGTAATTGCGAAGGCATCGATATTCCAATCTATATCCGCCGTGGGCAGCACTTTGAACCGGTAGCCTGTGATGGAGCTTGCTTAACCTGCCAGCAACCTGTTTGCGGGCTGCCGGAACTGGCCGGAGGGGGAGCCTGGAAATTGAAGGATTACCGGCGCTGGAGCCGAATCATAAGTCAGGAGGATGAAATATGACGGCATTTATTGCAGCTACTATCTTTGTTGTGCTGGCAGAAATGGGAGATAAAACCCAGTTGCTGGGAATGGCTTTTGCCACTAAATATAAAGCCAGTATCGTTCTGGCGGGAGTGCTGGTAGCCACTTTGCTCAATCATTTACTGGCTGTGGCAGCCGGTGAATATCTGACCCGTTTTATTCCCATGCACTATATCCAGCTGGCCGCAGCTATTTCTTTCGTCATCTTTGGCCTCTGGACCATTCGTGGTGATACGCTGGAAGGAGAGGCGGAAAAGGAATATTTCAGCCCTTTCTGGACGGTGACCATTGCTTTTTTTATTGCCGAAATGGGGGATAAAACCCAGCTGGCCACAGTGGCTCTGGCTGCCAAGTACCAGAATTTGCTCTGGGTCTGGTTGGGCACTACTACCGGCATGATGATTTCCAATATTATCGGGATTCTGGTCGGGGTAGTACTGGGCAAGCAATTACCGGAGCGATTGATCAAGCTGGTTTCAGCTGGAATATTTATTCTCTTCGGTTATCTTGGTATCTGGCAAACTATTGCTGTGCCGGGAATGCGCCTGGCGGCACTAGCCCTGACCACTATACTGGTTGTGGGTTATGTATGGTATTTGTATCGGCCTGCACGATTATGAGGGGAAGGACAATGCAGATAACGACCACGAAAATTATACGCTCGGCTCGGAAGACCGTGGTGATTGAAATAACCCCGGATGGTTGCATTATCATCAGGGCACCGAAAAGGCTGTCAATGAAGGCCATTGAAGAGCTGGTACATGGCAAAGACAAATGGATCAGAGATAAACTGCAGGAAATTCAACGGCAGCAAAAACTCTTCCAGCCTTTGCGATTTGAGACAGGCGATAAGCTCTGGTTTCTGGGGGAAAAATACACTTTTACGGTTACAGATGGCAGTGGAATGATCTATTTGCAGGGTGATAAGCACTATTTTCCCCGGGAGCAACTGGAGCGAGGCACCGAGCAGCTCAGCCGATGGTATAAAAAGGAAGTGGAAAGGATATTGCTGGCCAGGACAGAGTATTTTTCCGGACTGACGGGAATCAAGTATAATTCGGTAAAAATCACTTCTGCCAGGAAACGCTGGGGGTCATGCAGTTCCAAAGGTGTGTTGAGTTTTTCCTGGCGCTTGCTTCAGGCTCCTCTCCAGGTGATCGATTATGTGGTGGTGCATGAGCTGTTACATATTGAGCACATGAACCATTCGCGGCAATTCTGGGCCCGCGTGGAGGAAATATTGCCTGATTATCGGGAGAAGAGAGAGTGGTTGCGGCAAAATCGGTGGTTGTTAATGTTTTTGAATTAGATTAAAATAATTTAAAGGCAGAAATTAAAACATTTAGCCGCTTCTGGGTATTTAGTCAAGAAGCGGCTTGTTTGTTGTTTCTTCAAAATTCAAAATAAATAATGCCTACAAACCATTGCTTAAAATGGAATTATATGCTATCTTTGTTTTCAATAAAGCAAAAGAGCGACGGGGGGCGATAGCGATTTTTGGCAGATATCGGCTACTATATGAGCATATGATCATCAACAAAGGGATGGGAGAGGAAGCATGACAGTACTTATCAATCTAATCAGTGATGAAGTCATTCCCAATGCGCTGGCCATTAAAAAAATAAAACCGAAACACCTGGTAAATCTATACACTGGTGATAATTATCACGAAAAGATGAACTATCTAAATAAATTCCAGAAAAAACTGGTTGGGGAAAGTGAGGTTACCAGTATCCTGGTCAAACACAATGAACCAGCAGACATAAGGCAGAAAATCGGGCAAATAGCTGGAAACTTACAAAAAGATATAGTCATCAATGTTACCGGTGGAACCAAATTGATGGCCTTTGGTGCTTTTCAGGCCGGCATTGAACTCGACCTACCCGTGATGTACATAGACCCGGAAGAGGGCAAATACAAACAACTGGCTGGAAAGAGACAGAACTGGGCCAGCCATGCCCTGGAAAAACTCAGCATTGATAATTTTTTTATTTTAAGTGGAACCAGAGTGAGGTCTGATGATACCGGGGTTTACCAGGAATATCAGAAACAATTAAGCCAGGTGGCGCACTGGGCCCGGCATAACCCGACAGCCTGGCTGGAGCTGATCGGCTATCTGGAAGCTGCTTTCAGAAACTATCGCAATAAGCAGGATTTTATGAATACCAACAACCTGACGGAATTTCAGGTGCCGCTGGTAATGAACCATCCCAACCAGCAAACAAAAATGAAATACCATTTTCCCCAGCAGGCTTTTTTTATGTTGCGTCAGCTCGGGTTACTGGATCAGCTGAAAATAGCAGGCAGAGAAGTTTATTTTCGTTTCCCTGGTGCTGAGGTAAAAAATGTTTTATGCCGGAAAGGGTTTGTCCTGGAGTTTCTGGTCTATGAGCTCTGTCGGCATAACCAGCACGTAGACGAGGTTAGAGCCGGTATTGAAGTGGACTGGCCGGGTGAACAGCAGGTGAATAATGAAATTGATGTGCTGGTTTTGACAGGCCACAAACTCTGGCTGATTTCCTGCAAAATGGGTAAATTCAACAAAGACCACATGGCGGAATTGAGTACCAACGCCAGGTTGCTGGGCGGCATCAAAACGGGAAAAATTCTGGTCGCGCCGGCTAACAGCTGGAATGACCAGTTACTGGAACGGGCGGAATTAATGGGGATAAAATATGTATATTTGGAGGAACTCGAAAAATTGCATCAGATTATCAAAATATAGGGGGCGTTGCCCTCTTTTTATTATTTTAAATTGCCAAAAAAATTTAAATTTTTCTTTTCGACATCTGTCTACAAATTTTAACAAGGAAAATTTAAACAAAACGCGAATGAATAATTAGATTTTTCTGGTAAGGAGGGCAAAAATGAAGGACCAAGAACTAAGCTGGAAGGATATCCTGACTGATAAGGAAGAAACTTTGGCAGTTGAGACGGCTGCAGAACGCACCCGGGCTGCCCATACGCTCTTGAAGAACAAAGGCCTTTTGGATTCAGAGTACCTGGATTTGCTTCTGGAATTTGAATTGCAGGATGAAATAAAGCACAGGTTTACTGTTGCCGAAGAGCGGGTTATGCTGGACTGGTTGAATTTGCCCTACGCACCGGAGCCTGGCGTGCCGGCTGTACGGATTGTTGATGTAGCTTCCATTGTTATTGGATTGGTCTATGCTTGCGCTCCGGAGGCAGCACGGGAAAAATTGAAACAGGATCGCTCCTGGGCCTGGCAGCTTGCCCTGCATTATCTGTTTTTTTATGTCCCGAAACTGCAACCTGCTTTACCTGAGCTGCCATTGGCGCCGGAGGAGTTACAGGCTCTGGTCTGTATAGCGGCGGGTCGGGAGCTTACAGATTCACAGCGAACAGTTCTGGAAGGTAAAGAAATAGGGATTGTTAAAGGTGGAGCTGTTAAAATCAAGCAATATTTTCTAGAGAGCAACAAAATTCATAATATCCGCGGAGCTTCCCATTTGCTGGAGGAGATCAATCAGCAGGATATACCAGCCATTCTGGCAGAGCTGGCGCTACGTCAGTCTATTATTTACTGCGGGGCCGGCAATGTGCTGGCGGCGGTGCCAGCCGAACTGGCGGCGACAGTGGCCAGGAGAATCGAGGGGATTTACCGTCAGAAGACCAGGGTGGCACAGGCCGTGGCTGTAGGGGTCAGGGTGCCGCTGTTGCAACTGGCAGCAGAAAATTACGAAAGAATAATCGGGTGGATTGAGGAAGAAAAGGGCAAACGCCAGCGCGGTATTTTGCCGGTTTATTCGGATGTATACCGGGACAGACCGCAGTTTGTCAGCGAGGAGGATTATTTTTGTCAGCACTGTGGCAACCGCGTCGCAGACAGTGTGCTAAGAATTGGCCAGGAGCAGGAAAAAGTGTGCCCGGCGTGTGAAATAAAGACCAACGCCGGTAAGGAAGTCAAAAAGGGTCTTTTCCGCAAGTTTGATACCTATGTTGGACGTTTTCACCAGGTCCAGTTGAAGAGCCGGGTCAATCAATCCTTGAACGACCTCGGGCCTTATATTGCTGTAATTTACGGTGATGGCAATAATTTCGGCAGCAGGGTAAAACAGCAGAAATGTTTGGGACATGCTCGCTGTTTTTCCAACCGGGTGGCCCGGGCTGCCTTTGATTCCGTATTTGAAGGGATTTATAAAATCTGGGGCCTGTACAGCCGGGTTGAGTTTATTGCCCTGGGCGGTGATGATATTTTCCTGATTACACCGGCAACAGGTGCAATTGAAGCGGCGATTGAGATGGGGCGCGAATTTGATCAGCAGTTCCTGGGGGAAAAGGGGAAACCGACGCTGACAATGTCGACCGGGGTAGCGATAGCCAGGCACGATACACCGATAGCTTTTCTCTTCCAGATCGCACAGGAATTGCTTAAGCTGGCCAAAGGCAGGGTGAAGGAGTTGCAGGGAGAACAAGTCGCTAGCAGTGGAACTATCGATTTTGCCGTTCTCGAGTCCTATGGTTCTTTTTCAATCAGTGTCAAGGACTACCGGGAAAAGACTTTCAGTCAGGATGAGGACCTCAGTTTAACCTTGAGACCCTATACCTGGGAAACAGCCGATGAGATACTGGCCCTGACCAGATTGCTGAAAAAACTGGCTGACGAGAAGAAACTGGGCAAAAGCAACCTGTACGGTTTACGCAAGTATGTGGAGTTACGCCCCTTGCCTGAAGCCAATTTATACTATTTATACCAGCTGTCGCGTTTGCTGAAAAATGAACCGAGGCAGGCTGTGCTGGAACAGATGCGGAGATTGCAGGAATCAATCACAGGTAAAGGAGAGCTGCCGGAACGCATCTGGGTTGATGATTATACCGGAGGCAAGGCGGTACCCTGGCTGGACGTACTGGAAATCTGGGATTATGTGAAGGAAGGTGAATTCGGAGATGAGGTCCAAGAGCAAGATTGAACTCGAGCTGAAGGTTAGAAATGAGACCCCCCTGTTGATCAGCACTGGCTCTGCCCAACAGGGTTTTGCGGACTTCACCTTTATTCGCCTGGTCAACAATCGCCCCTGTATTCCCGCTTCTACCTTTAAAGGGCGCTGGCGCTATTATTTCAGCTATCTGTGGAATGCTTTTTTTCCAGAAGAAAAATGCTGCCATTACCTGGGTCGCGATGGTGAATGCCACTGTCCGGCCTGTCGGATTTTTGGCGGCAAGGGTTTTCAGCCGTCCAGAGTCAGGCTGACTGACCTGGTGGTAGCTGACAGCTATGATTCGGTAATCCGTCACCAGGTTGCGATCAACCGTTACTTGCGTACCTCCCAGGACAAGGCCCTGGCCAGCCTGGAGGCGGTGGATCGGGATGCGGATTGGTGCGGTGCGGCGGAAATCATCTTGACGGAAACGGAGATGAAACGGGAACTGGCCTGTTTGCTGGCAGCACTTAAAATGATGCGAACACTGGGCAGCAACAAAAGCCGGGGCATGGGCTGGGTTAAAATTGATTTCAGATTGCGGCCTGCAATTGAGCTGGAAGAGCTCTGGCAATATTTGAAAAGTGATGGTGATAGCCAGTGAAGATAAAATTGGTGCTGGAAAATTTGACACCACTGCTGGTCGGGGGCAAAAAACCGGCCAATACCAACTATATCCAGTCTCTGGACTACATTCCCGGTCAGGTCCTGCGAGCGGCGCTGGCGCGGGAAATTACTACCGATTGTCCCTATCGGGAGTGGGAAGACCGCCTGAATGATACCCCCTTCTGGGTCAGCTATCTAGAGAGGGAAAACTGTACTGCCTGCCGCTGGCAGGTTCTCTGTAAAAATTTTGACCGGATGATCATTGCACCGGCCTATCCCGGTGGCGGGATTCCCGTCACCGCCGGGGCCAGACGCTGCAAGTACAACCGGGACCATACGCTGGTGGAGCCCTGGCGGATAAGAGAGTATAATGGGAATTGTCCGGATTGCCAGCAGCGGCTGGACAGCGTTGGTGGTTACTATGTTGTAAAGAATGGCAAAAAAGTTTCAGTTGGTACGGCTTTTCGCAACTTGACCAGGCTGGCGATCAGCCCGAAAACCTTGAAGGCCAGAGATGGACACCTCTATACCTTGACTGTGATTCAGGAATCTTCCGGCCAGGGCCAGCAGTATTTTGTTACGACCCTGGAAATCCCGGGAGAGGGCAGCATCGATTTAAGCCTGCTCCCTAACAAAATCTGGGTGGGCAGTCAGACAGGCCGGGGCCTTGGTTACTGCCAGTTGAACTGGGAGCTGCTGCCAGAGAAGGACACAGTGCTGACCGACGGTAAGGTGAGATTGCTGTTTTACTCGGATGTGAAAATACCGGTAGAGCAATTGCCGGCTGAAAAAGTAATCGAGGCGGGGGAAGTTGACCTCTATCAGCTCAGCCGCGAAATTTTGCAGGACCTAATCCAGCAGGCGGCTGGTTCTGACAGCATTAAACTGGAGAGCTGGTCGCTACAAAGTGAATGGCGGCGGTCCTATACTCTGGTTGGGGCCAGAGACCGCAAAGGCGGCCGCTGGCAGGGACCCTTTCCCGTCTTATTAAAAGGCAGTTATATCGAAGTGATCGGGGAGCCGTCAGCACTGCGCCAGCTGCTGCAGCATGGTCTGGGACCGGACCGGCTCAATGGATATGGCCTGTTAAAGGTACTGGAAGATTAGAACAGGAGGCACGGGAAAATGGAGAGAGTGGTCAAAAAATTTGTGGACAGCAAGGCCAGGGAACTGATTCTGGCGGTTGATGATTTTACAAAAGACCAGGAAGTGCGCAATATTCTGGCTCATGAAAGCTTTGGCACTAACCAGATTCGCCGGCTGGTAGAGCTGGCGGAACAGGCTGCCTGTATTGAAGAGTTGGAAGAATTTATTAAGTATAAGGAGACAAAGCACGACGGATGGGAAAAAACGGTTAATAACAATTCGATTGCGCAGTTATTGCTGGAACAAATTAAAAACATCAAAAAAATGGCCAGGGAAAGCGGGATACAGGAGCAGGATAGGTTGACTCGAAAACTGGTGGCAAGATTTTGTGGCTATCTGTACTGGAAGGTTTCGAGTTTTTGAAAAAAATCAAAAGAAGGGAGAAGCAGTGATGTTGTTTGATGTTTTTCATAATCGGATTATTATTATCGGGGAGTTACTCACCGTAACACCCTTACATATTGGTGCTGGCGTAAATAGTCTCGAAGTCGGAGTTGCCGACAACCAGGTAGTAAAGGATTATCTCGGACGTCCCTATATACCCGGGTCTTCCCTCAAGGGGGTGCTTCGTGCTTTTACGGAAAGTATCGTCAGGGCACTGGCGGAAACCGGTATTAAAGGCGGAGAGCTCTGGGCCTGTGATGTGCTGGATAAAAAGCACAACTGTGTCCATGATGTGAAGAAAAGCTCGGATGAGGAAGAAATTTATAACCGGCACTGTTCGGTGTGTAAAGTTTTCGGTTCAACCCAGCTGGCGGGCAAGTTTCAGGTCAAGGATCTTACTGTGACTGAAGATGGTTGGGATAACTGGTATGAATCCCGCAACGGAGTCTCTATCGACCGGGACTCGGGTACAGCTGCCATTGGCTTGTTGTATGAATCTGAGGTTGTGCCAGCTGATACCCTATTTGAGCTGGAAATTGTTCTCGAAAACCTATCTCCCCGGGATAAATTCATCGCGGCCATCGGTTTGAAGGCCTTGCTGCAAGGGGAACTGACCCTGGGGGGTATGACCAGCCGCGGCCTGGGCCGGGTCAGGTTAATTAAGGCCAGAGTAAAGAAAGTTAATCAACATAATCTGGTGGACTATCTAGCCGGCAAGGAAATTCCGGAGCTCGAGCTGGCCCGGGTGCTGGAACAGTGGCTGCAGGAGGTGCTGGACTGATGTTCAAGACATTGAGAAATGAGCTAATCCTTAACTATGTGCTGGAGCCAGCCGGCCCGCTATTGATCAAGAGCGGCAAGGATAATGGCCTGCAACCGGAAAGACCGAATATGACGGTCATGACCACCTACTTTCAAGGAAAAGAATGTCCGGTAATACCGGGCAGCAGCATGAAGGGTGTGATCCGCAGCCGGCTGGAACAGTTACTGCGCAGTTTTGTAAAAGAAGTTGGTGGAGAGTCAAGGGAGATGGCGTGTTATATAACAGATAACGACACGCCGGATAATTGCAATAAAAAGGTTGAAGATGCAAAGAACATTACAGATGTGGAGGGAAAATATGCTGTTGCCTGCCGGGCCTGCCAGCTGTTCGGCAACACTTTTCTTGCCTCCCGTATTAAATTCAGTGATGCGATTGGCAAGGAGGGAATCCGCCTTGCCCAGCGAACCTGTGTGGCCATCGACCGGGTTACTGGAGGAGTAGCAGGTAGAGCACGTTTTGACGTAGAAGTTGTAGAAACAGGAAAATTCTATGGTGACATACATCTACGCAATTTCGCTCTCTGGCAGGTAGTAGGCCTGCTGGCAGTACTTAATGATATCCAGCAGGGGATTGTCACCCTTGGGTCTGCCACTTCCAGGGGCTTTGGCCGGGTGAAAATTACAGCATTGCAGGGACAATTCCGGGATTACCGCCTGGACAAGCCGTCGGATGTCCTCTGGGGTTATCGGGGTCAAAAAGATCAGCTGAAATTCTGGCAGGAATTTGAACAGGCGGGATTTTACCAGCAGGCACCCGTTGATTTGCAGATGCTGGATCGGTGGCCGGAGCTCATGCGACAACGCGATTTTCTGGCCCTGCTGCAGGCTGATGTCAGATAGGGGGGAATCGGCGATGTCCAACCGTGAAACTCTTTTAAAAGATAAACCCTATGCCTTTGTACCGCTAACCGGCAGAGTGGACAGAACAGCGGCAATTTCCCATGACAAACTGCAATCCGGGCTCTATACCGGTTTTCTGGAAGTTACCATCAAGACCTTGCTGCCCCTCCATATTGGCAGTGGTAAGTTTGTTTTTCACAACCAGCGCTGGCATAAACAGTTTGTCCGTTTTAACGGGTTACCGGTCATACCGGGTTCCTCCCTTAAAGGTGCTGTCAGGGCGATCGCCGAAGCGGTCAGTTACAGCTGCCTGCTGCAGCATCCCAAAAAGCCGGAAAATGCTGTGCCGGAGCAGTTGCTAAAATGCAATCACAGGGAGAAGCTCTGTCCGGCCTGTCGTCTCTTCGGTTTCGCTGGCGGCAAAAGCCAGCAGTTAAAATCCCATCTGCGTTTTTTTGACCTGCAACTGGTTCAGCCCCGACCGGAAATAGCTCTGGAATATATCCAGCTGCCGCAACTGGAAAAACCAAACAAAGACTATCCTAAAAACAATAAAGGTTTTGGCAATGAACGCCTGTATTATTGCCACATCTGCCGGCAGGACTGGCCGAATTGCTGTCAGAACTGCGGCAAACAACAGTACTTTCGCTTAAAAGAAAGGAACCCGGGAGCGCAGCCGCTTTTCCGGGGGAGGAAATTCTACTTCCACCTCCGGCTCCGGAAAATAGAGACCGGCCGGATTTTTACCGAGGTGATCAAAGCCAACAGCCTTTTCAGCGGGGAGATTTATGTTGAGAATATCAGCCGCGACCAGCTGGCCCTGCTGGCCTTCAGCCTGGGGCTGGATGGCAGCTTTAAGCCCAAACTCGGCTATGGCAAACCGGCCTATCTGGGCAGTGTTGAAATTACCGTCAGGCCCAGGCCGGCGGCAAACCCGTTGCTCAGCACTGCTTCCTGGCCGGATCTGGTGGAACTGGCCCGGGAATACGCCAGTCAGGCTCCGGCGGCACAGGTGAAAAAATTGAGGGAAATTCTAAGCTTTGAACAGCCGCGCGGGGAAGGCTGGCGGCAAGAGGGAGGAAACCGGATTTATTAGGGGGTGTGTAAATGGCCTGTAAACAGATGCTGGAACATATCAACTATATCTTAAGTCGTCAGGATTTTGGCCGACCGAGACAGTTACGCGGCAATTTGAAAAGGGGACAAAACCACGAAGTAACCAGTTCGGACCTGGAAATAGTCTATAACGTGGTTGCTTCCTGCCGACAGGAGCCGCTGTCAGAGGTGATTAAAAAACTGGCAAAATTACCCGCACAGCATCCCGGTTCCAGGGATTTTAGAGGCGATGTAGTCGCTTATATAATAAGTGATATTTTATGTATAAGGGAAGTGAATCGGCAGTTCAGTATCTATGATACCAGGCTGAAGGGGCTGATCAAAACTACAGAGGATCTTTTGCATTTTCTGGGCTGGTTTATTCGTATGTTTAATGTAAAATTTCCTAAGAAGAAAGGGCAAAATCAATGAACTATCTACTATTGCGTTTTACCTATACCCTACCCCGGGAAGCCAGTCTGCCGCCTTTCAAGGGCTCCCTGGTCCGGGGGCTGCTGGCTCGGTGCTACCTGTAATCTGGTCTGTTTGCATTCTCACCACCGGTATTGCCAGGAATGTCATGAAAAATACTGTGCCTACCGCTATATTTTTGAGACTGACAGCTACATACTGGCCGGTAACCGGAAACTCGATGGGGCCCCATCCTTATGTTATCAAGGTAAATGATGCGAAAACCGAATATGGGCCCGGGGAAGCTGCGCCATTTACCGGAACAGCTGGCCTATCTGCTGGAGCTGGGTGAACTGTTCCATATCGGCAAAAACTGCTCTTTTGGCCTGGGGTAATATCGTCTGGAGAAAGGAGAAACACAATTATGAGCAAATGGCTTGTCTGTACAGTCGGGGGCTCAGAGGCCCCCATTATCGAAACTATCAAAAAAGAAAAACCGGATAATATCCTCTTTATCTGCTCAGACAGTAGCCAGACCCAGGTGGAGAAAATCATCGCCGGCAGCGGCTATAGTAAAAAATTCAAGATAGCGGTGATTCAGGCCTATGACTTAATCGACCAGTGTTTTATCGAGATCCTCGAGGCCGTAGATAAAAATATCCGGAGGGGTAAACCGACGATTGTGGCCGATTACACCGGCGGCACCAAAACCATGTCGGCTGCTCTGGCCATGGCGGCGGTGGAAAAAGGCTGGGAGCTGTGTTTTGTTACCGGGGCCAGAACCGACCTGATCAAAGTTCAGGACGGAACCCAGCATTCCCAGCGGGTGAGGACAGACCAGATCTTGCTTTACAGTTATCTCAACGAGATTGACCGGTATTTTGCCAAATATGATTATCAGGCCTGTCTGGCCCTGGTGGACAATCTGCGCGAGGTAGCATTGACTCCGGATCAGCTGAAGCGCCTGACTGCTATCAAAGGCATCCTGACCGGTCTGGACCTCTGGGAAAGGTTCCAGTATGAGGCAGCACTGCAAAAACTTGAACCCTTTGCCAGACAGCTGCGCGCCTTTAAATCAGAGCTGAGCAAGGTCTATCGCGACCTGGAGAATATCGCCAGGCGGATGGGCGGTGCGGTTAATTATAGAATATCCTATGCGCTGGTGCATGATGTGCTGTTAAACGCCCAGCGGCGGGCCCTGGCCGGCAGATATGATGATGCTACCTCCCGGCTCTACCGGGCCACCGAACTGATTGCCCAGGTCAATCTCCTCAATCTAAATCCACCGGTCAATACGGGGGATATAATTATTCAGGACAGCTGGCCGGCTGAACTGCAGCAGCGGCTGGAAAACCGCCGCAACCCCAGGGGTAAGATTCAACTGGGCCTGATGGAGGCCTTTGAACTGTGGGCACAGCTGGACAGGAACTTTGCTCCTATCCATGACGACTGGAAAAATAAGCTGCTCGAATGTATCAAAGCCAGAAACAATTCCTTTCTAGCCCATGGCTATGAGCCGATCACCCGGGAACAGTATGACCATTATTTCCGCACGCTCAAGGATTTTCTGCTGGCAATACAGGAGAGCCAGCAGCAGGTGGAAAAATTTGATGAAAGCAAGCAATGGCCGCAAAAGCTTACAGAGCTGCTTTAATGACAGGGGGGAGAGCTCATGGAACTGGCGGAGGAATTGCTGGGCATTTTACTTGCCAATCCGGGGAGATATTCGATCAAAGAGCTGGCGGCGATGACAGGAGCAACCGAAAAACAGGTAAGATACGCCCTCAAAATTAAAATTGCCCAGTGGGGTTATAAAGAAAGCTATGTTAAGCGCAAAGTTTTGTTGACCCGAACCAGCCAGGGGCAAGGGGATTTCGAGCTCAACCTGGAACAGGATTTGCGCCAGTTCGCAATTATTTTGCAACTGGCCAGTTACGGGGAAAAGTGGGTGGATATCAGGCAAATAGCTGAAGGACGGGAATATTCTCTCCAGACTATCTTGCGCGATATAGATGATCTGGAAGCGAGAGGCTATCTGGAGAAAGCGGACCAGCGGGTTCGCTTGAAAAAGCACCTGATCGCGGCCGGGCAGTTAACGGATAATGAAAAAAACAGGCTATTCCACCTCCTGCTGGAGCAAGGTTATAAACTGGGTAAACCGGAGCTGGTCCAGCCGCTTTTGGCCAAGTTATGCCTGGAGCTTCTTGCTACCAGGGATATTGAGAGCTGGAACAGACTGGCTCAGCGCCTGTATTATCTGGGCGATTACAGCAATATCGGCTGGAATCTGCAAAGAAAATTGAACAGGCTCAGAGTTGCGATTGCAGAGAAAAGGATCCTGGTATTCAAGCAGACCAGGTACCTGCCCCTGCAGCTATCTCCTGACTATGAACAGGATAGCTGGTATCTCTATGTTTATCACTTCAGAGACAAACAGTGCCAGAAGTTAAGGGTGGATAAGCTGGAGGGCTTCCAGATCCTGCCGGAACAATATCAAGGGGAAATTCCGGCGGCGAATTTGCCTCCTGAACCGGGCCCTATACGCTTTCTGGTCTACCCGGATTTTTCCGTACAGCAGAAGATTATCTACCAGCTGGTCGGGCTGGAATATGTGCAGGTCAGATGGCTACCGGATCGGGTGATGGAGGTTACGCTGGCCAGGCCCCACCGGGAGGATCTGGTAAACTGGTTGCGCCGCTTCGGTTCCAGTATCAGGGTTCTGGAACCCGAGGGTATCAAAAAGCAGCTATTGCAGAGCGCCAGAAAAATAGTTGCACTCTATGAAGGGCGGGGTGGGAGATGATTGACTGCCTTACCTTTGCACAGATAAACAATATTCTTTTTTTGCTACTGCAACATCCGGAAGGGCTGACGGTAAAAGAAATTGCAGATCTCAGCGGCCTGAGCGGGAGAAAGGCGGCAGATCTGATTGTTTTCCTGAATATGTTCAGTGAGCGTTATGGCCTCTGCACCGATGAGGAAATGGATGAATGGGATGGGGAAGGAGAATATGCGGAATATCTGCTCAATTCCCCGCAGCGCTGGTATATTGACCTGCGCCGGTTTCAACCGGAGCAGAATCTGCCGGTGGAATTCAATACAGGTGAACTGGCCTTGCTGGCTCAATTGACGGCTTTGACCGGAGATGGGGAACTGAAAGCCCGTCTGGAGCAATTACTCGGCTACCTGCCCGGTAAGGAGTGCAATCTGCCTCTGGGGGGCGTGTGCCGGGACCGGCACTGGCAGCTGATCAGCACTTGTCTTGCGCAAGCCCGGGAGCTTAAACTGCTAACCGCCAGTAATAAAAACAAAAAATGGCTGAAAATTATCCCTCTGGCCCTTATTTTTAACCGGGACACCGGGTTCTGGTATCTGGTCGGGCTGTTCCGGGATGAAGCGCGGGTGCTGGCCAAAGTACGTAAAAGACTTGAGCAGCGGCAGGAGTATGTCTGGGAGATTAGCAGTGATGGACGCCAGCGCTACCGGGACCGGGTCGCTGGAGTCGAAGAAATGCTGCCCTGGTTGCGGGGTTTTGGCAGCTCGGCGGAAGTTAAAAAACCCCGCTGGGTAAGAGAAAAAATGTTGAGGGATGCGAAAAAGCTGATTGAGTACTATTCCTGACACCCGTGATCGGGTGTTATTTTTTTCGGTTCTTTTGACAAAAAGCTGAAACAGCTGCCAGGTAAAATGATGGTTGTACGAGGAGGTGACAGCATGAAAGGAAATTTTCAGGTCATCAGTGGCGGCAGACAGCTGCGGGCTGCCTGTTATTTTCTGGAACTGACGGGGGTGAGAATCCTGCTGGATTGTGGCGCCAGCGTGGACGGGGAGGATAACTGGAGCCTGCCCCAGCTGGACAAGTTAGCCCGGCTGGGCGGGGTTGATCTGGTATTTGTTTCCCATGCCCACGTTGATCACGTCGGGGGTTTGCCGGCAGTGCTGGAACTATTTCCGCATGCCACCATTATCAGCACGCGAGTTACCCGGGAACTGGCAGTGCCGATGCTGAATCAGCTGGCCCGGCAGGGCAAACACTACAGTTTCAACAGTCTTAGCCAGGTCTGGCATAACTGGATTACAGCAGAGGAGCTTGGCTGCTGGCTGAGCTTTGGCCAGCCGCTGCCTGGTTCCAGCTTGCGGCTGGGCTTCTGGCCCGCCGGACACATTCCCGGAGCGGCCATGCTCTTGCTGGAAGGGGACGGTGAAAACTGGCTGTATACCGGTGATTTTTCCCTCCAGCCAACGCTGCTGACATCACCGGCCCGCTTACCGGCGGACTGGCGCCCGGATTGCGTAATTTCGGAAAGCACCTATGCGACCAGGTCGGCGCCGGCCCGCCAGCATGTAGCCGATCTCTTCCTGATGCAGGTTGAAGCCAGTTTGAGCCAGGGCGGAACTGTATTGATTCCGGCCTTTGCTCTCGGGCGTTCCTCCCAGGAAATTTTGTTGTTGCTTGAGCGGCACTGGCGAAAGCGGTAGCTTGCCTATCCTTTGTATTTCGATGGACTGACAGCGGAAGTGAACCAGATTTGCGCCCGCTTGCAACTTTATGAGCCGGTTCTGGCCCAGCCGCTGCCTGATAACTGGCAGCCTGACCAGCCGGCGGTGATCGTGGCCAGTTCCGGGATGTTGTTGCCCGGGTCCAGTTCAGCCAGACTGGCGGCCCGGCTTAAGGGAGATCCCCGAAATGCAATTTGTCTGGTGGGCTATCAGGCGCCGGAAACACCGGGCAGTTACCTGCTCAAAGCCAGCTACTGGTCCAACCAGGTCTACTGGCACTGGGAGGGGACACCAGGGCGGGTGCGGGCTCGGGTCGACAGCTTTCCCTTTAGCGCCCATGTCCAGGGACCGGAGCTGAAGGACTGGCTGCTGGGTCTGGCGCCCGAGCGGGTCTACCTGATCCATGGCGACTATGCCGGGCAGGTGGAGCTGGCAGAAATCCTTGCGAAGAAAGGAGTGACAGCAGAAATATGCGAAACCGAGTAGTAATAGCTTACTGGACTGGTGCCGGGTTGATGGCTGGTGAGCCGGTGCTCAGCCGGGCGGGGTCCAGGGAATGGAAAAGGCTATGGTTGGAACAGGTGGCCGCTCAGGGGTTGGGGGCGGAGATTTTACCCCACCTGGTTGCCTGTGTAGCCTGGCCGCAAGGCAGCGGTGTGCCCCTCATCGGTGCCGGGGCCCTGGCGACTGTGGCAGAGGGCTGTCAGGGCTGGTGGCGCCAGCAGCCAGAAGCCGATGAGGCTTTGACCTGGTTGGGCCAGACCTTACTCAAGCAGATTCTGAACCAGTACGGGGAAGAAATCCCCTATCTGCTCTGGTTGCAGCATCCAGGCGGCCCCCCGGCTTACCAACTGGCCCGGCTGACGGCACTGGCGGGCCTGGCGGTGGCGCCCGGGGGACTGCTGGCCTGGGAACAGGCTGTACTGCTGCTCAATCCCGACCTGTTGCTGCCGGCAATACAGCAGGACAGCTGCTGGTACTGGATCTGGGATGATAGCGGGTTGCTGGGGCTCAGGTGGCAGCAACTGGACGGCTGCTGGCAGGTTACAACCCGGGAATTCTGGCCTGAATTTGGCGGCCAGCAGCTGGAACAGGAGGTCAGTTCCCGGATGGGCTGGCATCTGGCCCGCAGCCACTGCTGGTTACAGGAGCCGGCAGCCGCAGGCTGGTGGGAGAGAAAGATCAAGTCCGGGTTGGAGTTAATCCGCCCCCGGCTGCAGGGCGAGGAGCTGTTGCTGGTTGGAGACAACTGGAACCGGGGTGGGCAACTGCCTGCCCTAACGGATGAACAGTGGCTCCAGAATCTGATGCTGGGAGTTTTTGATCGCTGGCAGGAGCAACAGACTCTGCCGTAGCTGCAACTCGCCTTGCCGGCAACGGCGGCAGCTGTATTTACAGGAGAAGGACAGGTAGCAGGAGCTGTTAAAGGAAATGATTGAGGCTAAAAAGCAGATGGGGCGTTTGCAGGGTCTGGTGGAGACTTTGGCAGAAGAAAACAGCCAGCTCCGCACCCGGTTGCAGGAAATGGAAAAACAGCTGGAGCAGCGGGAGAAAAAACTGCTACGCCTGGAAAGAAGAATTCAGCAAGGAGGGATTTAACTATGTTTCCTTATCCTCAACAAACGGAATTATTAATTTATCTCTATAACCAGCGTACAGTAAACGAGCCGGAGATACTGAAACAGCTTACCGCTATTTTTGCCGGCAACCGGGAGCTGGCGGAGAGAGTTATTCGCTACCTTTATCACGGCGGCCTGGTGGGCAAGAAGACTCCTTCTGCTTTCGGTCAGGGGCTGCTGGAAGAACTGGGTTAGTAGAAGACAATACAAAAAGCAATAATGTTCCAGGGCTCGTGACGAGAATTTTTTTTGGAGTGTCCGGTAAACGGAGCTCCTTTTTTTATTTACATAAATTTGTTATAATTGGTATAAAATTTTTAGAGAGGTGAAGCTAGATGGCCAAAAAATTCATGAGCTTTCTTGGTGCCAGTAAATATGCGGAGTGCTACTATAAACTGGACGAAATGGCTACCAAAACCAGATTTATTCAGGAGCATTTGATCCGGGTTTGCTGCCAGGACTGGAGCGAACAGGATGCAGCGATTATTTTTACTACCGATTATGCTGCTGACTGTAACTGGTGTAACCCAGGGGAGCCGGAAAGAAACCTGGCTGACCTTCTGAACGGGCTGGGATATAAACTCCAGATAAAAAAAGTTGAGATCCCTGATGGTAAAAATAAAGAGGAAATCTGGCAAATTTTTGATCTTATGCTCAGCAATATCGATGATGGGGATGAAATTATTTTTGATATTACCCATAGTTTTCGTTCGATTCCGGTGCTGGCCATGGTCGTCCTGAATTATGCCAAGGTAGTAAAAAATGCCCGCATCGCCGGCATTTACTATGGGGCCTATGAAGCCAGAAATATAGAGTCCGGGCAAGAAGTTGCTCCGGTGTTTGATCTGACTGATCTGGACGAACTCCTGGAATGGAGTCAGGCCATCAATGCTTTTGTCCGCTATGGTAACATCAATCATTTGAACAGTTTGGCAATGAATGATCTGAGGCCCAAATTGACAGGGGATATTGAGGCAGGGAATATGAAGAATTTTATTGGTGCCCTGCTTGATTTTAATAACTCTATCCTGACCTGCCGGGGTAAATATTTGGCCGGGTACACAGATAAACGGCAAAAATCCATAGCAGGAGCCTACAAAAATATGAAACAGAAACTACAACGAGTCAGGGAAAACAATACTATCAAAGCCCTGACACCACTGCTGGCTGATATTGAAAAATCAACTAGCAAATTCGATACCACTGATAACCTAAAGATAGGGCTGGCACAGATCGAGTGGTGTATCGAGAAGGACCTGATCCAGCAGGCCTATACGGCACTGGATGAAACTATGATCACCTATGCCTGCCGGCGTTATAACTATGAAGAAACCAGCAAGGAACGGGAAAAAGTAGTGACAGTTGCCCTGGTTCTGAAAGGTAATAAAAAACCGAAGTCAGAATGGAGAGTAGACCAACAATATTTGGAAAAGATTGAGGAACTGGTAGAAAAGCTGGATGAAGAATATGCCAGGCTTTATAATGAAGTAAAAACTATGCGCAATGATCTGAATCACTTTGGTTTTACCAATGACCATTATGACAGCATTGACTTTATTAAGGAGATAAGAAGATTGTATGAAAGATTCAGGAGTTACCTGGAACGCAATGGTAACTATCAAGATACTGCAGAGGGGCAGGGGGAATAAACACTCCTGCCATTTTTGCTTTCGTGACATAAATATGAAAGAGGCAACAGAAGCAACTGAATTTTAACTCCAATTTTTTTCGAAAAACCAAAGCTATATAGCCCTGTTATCTCAAAACAATTTTTTCTGACTCATCAGTTATCCGGCCGATCCTGGCAATAGTTGGCACCCCGTGGACAACCAGTTCCTGTTCCAGCAGTTCGGCTTTTTCCGGGGCTACAGCGATGAGCAGTCCGCCCGAAGTCTGGGCATCGGCCAGTATCAGCAGTGTATCTTCGCTGAAGTCAGCAGCCAGCTCCAGATTTTTCTCCAGATAGGCCAGGTTCTTGCGGGTGCCGCCGGGAACAACCCCCTGGCGGGCGTAAACCCTGGCTGCTTCCAGGACGGGAATGCGATTGACTTCGATCTCCGCTCCAGTGCCGCTGGCGGCCAGCATCTCATAGAGATGGCCGAGAAAGCCGAAACCTGTAATGTCGGTACAGGCGTGGACGCCTACCTTCACCATTGCGTCTGCGGCAGCCTTATTCAAAGTCCCCATCACTTCTACGGCTTCAGCGAGGATGGGAGGAGGAACCAGATCCCGCATGTGGGCGGTGGTGATAATACCAAGGCCGAGGGGTTTGGTGAGATAGAGAACATCTCCTGGTCGGGCGCCGGCATTGGTAACAGTCCGGTCGGGATGAATTATCCCGGTGACAACCAGACCGTATTTGGGCTCCTGGTCCGAAACAGTGTGGCCGCCTACAATGCTAATACCTGCTTCAGCGGC
>NZ_BDLR01000065.1:0-4218 GCF_002049395.1 Carboxydocella sp. JDF658
ATTTCAACAGTAGCTCCCATTAAGCCTGTTCATTTTTCTTTTTCTGATAACCGCAATGTTAACCAAAACCAGTAAGTTAGCAAGGGGCTGGCCTGAAGGCCAAGCCTCTTTTTTCATAAGACTGGACAATCGGGCATAATTAATAAACAGTAGATGATTGAGATTGGGGGAGTAATCAATGTTAATTCAATTTAAACGTCAACAAAACCGTTTAGAGCCTCTGAATCTTACTCCTCATAAACCTCAATCAATTAATAACATCACTGAACAAACTAATAGTAGCTTCGTTGAAGAAATATTAAAAGAACTTAATGAATTGATCGGATTAGAAAAAGTTAAATATATCTTCCATGAAATCTATGCTTTTGCCAGGATTCAAAAAAAACGCCAAAAAGAAAAGCTATATAATGAACCAATGGTTTTACATATGGTATTTAAAGGTAACCCAGGCACTGGAAAAACAACGGTGGCTCGCATTGCAGGTAAACTTTTTCGCGAGCTTGGCCTTTTACAAAAAGGCCATTTGATTGAAATTGAAAGGGCTGACCTGGTCGGCGAGTATATCGGTCATACGGCTATAAAGACCAGAGAGCAAATCAAGCGCGCTCTCGGAGGTATACTGTTCATCGATGAAGCATATAGTTTGGCCCGGGGAGGAGAAAAGGATTTTGGTAAAGAAGCCATTGACACTATGGTAAAAGCCATGGAAGATCATAAAGATAATCTGGTTATAATTCTTGCTGGCTATCCAAGTGAGATGGAGTGGTTTCTGCGCACCAATCCTGGTTTGAGAAGTCGGTTTCCCATACATATATCTTTTCCGGATTACAGTATAGATGAATTAATGTTAATCGCAGAACAAATGTTAAAACAGCGCCAGTATGATTTTACTCCTCAGGCAAAAGAGCGTTTCAAGGAGCAATTAAAAAACCTCCCCCCTACAACCATTGTTAACGGTAATGCCCGGTTAGTAAGAAACTACATCGAGAAATTGATTCGCTGTCAGGCAGTTCGCCTGGTGAAGAAAGAAATTGTTACCCGGGACGATTTGATCCTGATCACTGAAGATGACATTTATTCCGCCACCGGCAACTACTTGTAAATATTTTTTTTTGCCTTTATACTGACAATGAGAATTTCATTTAGAATAAGGTGATTATTGCATGAAATTTATTTATGGTAATACAGATGGTATTCGCAAACATCTTTTAGACAAACTCTCTCAGATAAGAGGATATCAATTTGAAAAACTATTACCATATGAAATGTATCAGCAACTATTATCAATATCTGAACAGCTAAACAGGGAGATTGCTATAGGTATTAATAAAAAAGGCAAAGTGGAGTTTATCAGTATAGGTAATAGCCAGCAAGTACCAGTACCTCGAAACTCTTATTTAATCATCCATACCCATCCACAAGCAACCAGTGAATTAAGTGAGCTGGATCTTTCTTTAATCCATTCCGGTCAAACCCAGGCAATCATGGCTATTGGGTCTTTTTCAGATACAATTCAAATCGCAAAAATCGATGACAGCCATGGGCTTACTGTTGAAAAATATACTTTGCAGGACTTAGCCCAGAAGAGCCTGGATATCATCGGGGTAGAAGGTTCAAGGAAAAACAAAATAGAGGATATTGACTTAACAGAAAAAGCATTATTGATAGCTTTTGATGAAGAGGGTGCCCTTGAACTGGAGGAATTATGCAAAACAGCCGGTATTCAGGTTCTGGATTGTGAAATTATAAAGCTAAGAAAGATTCATACCGGGCTCTTTGTTGGCAAAGGTAAAATCGTTGAAATAAAGAATAAGTCCCAGGTATTACAAGCAAATCTTCTGGTCTTTGATCACGAGCTCTCACCAGTTCAATTACGAAATATCGAGGAAATTACCGGGCAGAAAGTAGTAGACCGTACTACTTTGATTCTTGACATTTTTGCACAAAGGGCCCAGTCACGAGAGGGCAAACTTCAGGTTGAACTGGCACAACTTAAACATCTGTTACCTCGTCTAACCGGTCAGGGTAATAACCTTTCCCGCTTAGGCGGAGGCGTAGGTACCCGGGGCCCTGGTGAAACTAAACTGGAACAAGATAGGCGAAAAATTAAAAAGAAAATAGTATTATTAACACAGGAGCTGGCCGAAATACAAAAACACCGTCAAAATCAACACAAACAGAGGGCAACAAATAATATTCCGCACATATGCTTAACCGGTTATACCAATGCCGGAAAATCGACTTTACTTAATCTGCTAGCCAATGCCAATGTCCTGGCTGAGGACAAATTGTTTGCCACCCTTGATACAACGACGCGCCGTCTCCAACTCCCTTCGGGTAGATGGGCTGTACTAACCGACACAGTAGGTTTTATTCGCAATTTACCTCCAGGCCTGATTGCAGCTTTTCGTGCTACATTGGAAGAGCATTTGCGTTCCGATTTGATTTTACATGTAGTAGATGCCAGTAATCCATTTGCCAGACAACATATCAAGGTCGTTGAAGCTATTATTAAAGATTTAAATTTAGAAACAATTAAACAATTAATAGTTTTTAATAAAGTAGACTTACTTAACGACCTGGATAGATTAAACATATTACTTCACGATCTTCCGTCAGATTATGTTTGCATTTCAGCCTTGAAAAAAACCGGTATTGATGAGTTATTAACCAAAATTGATTCAATTTTAAACACAGAAAATGTTTACAAAGACACCCTTTGGTTTTTCCCTTATGACCAGGCCTCCCTTATTAGTTTAATTAGAAAGCATGGTCATATCGTTGAGGAGAAATACACAGATTCAGGTATATTAATTAAGGGCAGAGTGGAAAATAGATATAGTGCCCAACTGGAAATTTATGAGAAATAGAAAGGGAATGAGGAATTAACCATGAAGGACATCAACCGTTTACACACTCAAGCACTGGAAATGATCAAACCAATAGTGGCTGAAATAGAAAACAAAACTTTTTACCAAACGGCAAAGGTTTTGGAAGCTTTTCGACACGCTCAGGTTTGCCAGCATCACTTAAACGGTACTAATGGGTATGGATATGGGGACATCGGAAGAGAAGCCCTGGAACACGTTTTTGCAACCCTCTTTGGGGCAGAAGCAGCTTTAGTACGACCACAATTTGTTTCCGGTACCCACGCTATCGCTACTGCATTATTTGCCATTTTAAGACCGGGGGATACCATCCTATTTGCTACAGGAAAACCCTACGATACCCTGGAAAAAGTAATAGGTTTTAAAAACGAGCCCGGAAGCCTTAGGGACTGGGGTATTAACTACCGCCAAATCGACCTTACCTCTGATGATAAAATTGACATATTTACCTTACAAAAACTTTTAGAGGAAGATAAGTCCATAAGAGTTGTAGCTTTTCAGCGATCCAGGGGGTATGCCTGGCGCAAATCCTTACTTCAACCAGATTTAACTGAAGCCTTTGCTCTGACAAAAAAAATTAGACCTGATGTGATTATATTTGTAGATAATTGTTACGGGGAACTGGTAGAAGGATTTGAACCAACCCAGTACGGCGCTGACCTGGTAGCTGGTTCTTTAATTAAAAATCTAGGTGGAGGTTTAGCCCCCACCGGTGGTTATATCGTAGGAAACAAGGATTTAGTAAATCTGGCAGCCGAACGTTTAACAGTTCCCGGTACCGAAGGCGAACTGGGTGCCACCGGTGATTTTTTGCGTTCCACCTTTCATGGTCTGTACCTTGCCCCCAGGATGGTTGCTGAGGCCCTGATTGGTGCAATCTATGCCGCTGCTTTATTCTCCCTGGCCGGGTTTGAAGTATCTCCTACAATAGAAGAGCCTCGCAGTGACATTATTCAGGCAATAAAACTTAACTCCGCCGAGAATATGAAAGCATTTTGCCGTGGTATACAACGTTTTTCCCCCATTGATAGTCACCTAACCCCTGAACCATGGGTAATGCCTGGCTATGATGTCCCAGTCATAATGGCGGGCGGGACCTTTATAGCCGGTTCAACTGCTGAACTCAGCGCCGATGGCCCCTTAGTTCCCCCTTACATAATATATTTCCAGGGTGGTTTAAATCGCCATCATATTTTCCTGGCTGTTCAAAATGCTCTTGCCGAAATTATTGCCAGGAATTGATTGTATTCATATATTGAACTATGCTAAAATATTTATTGACCTTTGTATAATATAGGGGGTCTAAATTAGTGGATAAGTATGTAACCTC
>NZ_BDLR01000066.1:0-21079 GCF_002049395.1 Carboxydocella sp. JDF658
GCCGCTGAAGCAGGTATTAGCATTGTAGGCGGCCACACTGTTTCGGACCAGGAGCCCAAATACGGTCTGGTTGTCACCGGGATAATTCATCCCGACCGGATTGTTACCAATGCCGGCGCCCGACCAGAAGATGTTCTCTATCTCACCAAACCCCTCGGCCTTGGTATTATCACCACTGCCCACAAGCGGGATCTGGTTCCTCCCCCCATCCTCGCTGAAGCCGTAGAAGTGATGGGGACTTTGAATAAGGCTGCCGCAGACGCAATGGTGAAGGTAGGAGTCCACGCCTGCACTGACATCACCGGCTTCGGTTTTCTCGGCCACCTCTTTGAAATGATGGCAGGCAGTGGCACGGGAGCCGAAATCGAAGTCAGCCAGGTTCCAGTTTTAGAAGCTGCCTGGGCTTTTGCCAGCCAGGGAGTAGTACCAGGTGGCACCCGTAAAAATCTGGCCTACTTGCAGGATAATTTACAGCTGGATGGAGATTTCAGCGAAGATACCCTGCTGGTGCTGGCCGATGCCCAGACTTCGGGCGGACTGCTCATCGCTGTAGCACCGGAAAAAGCTGAACAGCTGGAGCAGGAACTGGCTGCCGCCGGAGTAGCCACAATCGCTCGTATTGGCAAGGTAACAGAAGCAGAAGCGGGAACCATCATTTTGCGGTAAAAAAAGGAGGGGCTTTCGCCCTTCCTTTTACATTAACTCCAGTAGCAGCTGGTTTTCCCGTAACCATTGCTTTTGTTCCTTATAATCAGGCATTATTTCCCCCACGCGTGCCCAGAACTGTCGGGAATGATTCATAAATTCTATATGTACCAGCTCATGCACCACCACATAGTCAATTACCCGTAAAGGTGCCATAATGAGGCGCCAGGTAAAATTCAGGTTACCTCTGGAACTGCAGGAACCCCAGCGTTTCCTGGCCCCGGTTATTTTAATAGAATTAAATTTTATTCCTGTCAGCTGTGAATAATACTCAGCCCTTGCTGGCAGAAGCTTTTTGGACTGTTCTTTATACCACTGTTTTAGCAACTCAGCGGCTCGTTCCTGCTGGTCTTGCGGAAAATAGAGCTTATAATCGTGCAAAAAGATATTCTCACAGCTATCTGTGATCGAGAAAATGTATTTTTCCCCCAGATACCAGAGCTCATCCCCTGTTTTAAATTGCAATGGTTGATAAAGTTTTTGCTTCAGTTCAATTTCCTGCAGTTTTTCTCTTATCCATTTTTCTTTGTTCTGTACCAGATCTTTAATAATCTTTAATGGCAGCCTTTTAGGTGCCCTAATGATAAGGCTGCTATCTGTCGCTATTTCAATAGCGATAGTTTTCCGATTAGAGCGTATAATTTTCTTGATTTCTATCTGCATTGTCTACTCTCCCTCATAAAGTTGAATCCATTATAACAAAAAAGGAGTAAACTGCCAATTATCGGGGCTACTCCTTAACAATTTTTTTCATCAATCAGTTTTCCATCTTCTGAAAAGCCTTCATCACCGGAATCAGACGCCTTAAAAACAGTATGTTTATGCTGAATCGAGTAGAAAAGGGTGATTAACCCCCGTCCTCTCACACCACCGTACGTACCGTTCGGTATACGGCGGTTCACCAAGCTTGACGAATGCGATGATAACGTTCAGTTAAACTCTTCAAGCCCTGACTATGCCAGTAGGCATTGTTCAGGGCGTTATTTAATTGTCGAGGCATACGCCAGTAGCCTTCACGGGCATTAGCCATTATGTGGACTACTCGCTCCGGTAGGCCCAGGGTCCGCAGTTCACGGTATCGGGTTCGGACACGTTTCCATTGTTTCCAGACGCACATCCGTAGCCTTCGCCTTAGCCACCCTTCGATTTCCTGGAATACGCTCGGCGTTTCCGCCAGCGCATAGTATCCTACCCAGCCTCCAAGGTAGGCATTGATGCTCTTGATGCGGTCCGAAATCCTCTCTTTCCACGGCCTATCTACCGCACTCTTTGTCTCGTTTACTTTGAGTTTTAACTTGTCCTCCAGGAAGGATTTAATGCTCTCAAACACCCACTCTCCGGCTCGCTGACTTCGGACGTAGATGTTACAGTCGTCCGCATAACGCACGAATCTATGTCCTCGTCTTTCCAGTTCCCGGTTCAGGTCATCTAGCATTATGTTAGCCAGCAATGGACTCAATGGTCCTCCCTGGGGAGTGCCTTCATCGGTGTCCATTACTACCCCGTTGACATTACTCCGGCCTGAAGATAGCGGCGGATAAGTTTTAGTACCCGCTTGTCTTTGACTTTGCGGGCAACACGGGCCATCAAGATGTCATGGTTTACCCAGTCGAAGAATTTCTCCAGGTCCATGTCTACCACCCAGGTATATCCTTCCTCTGCGTACTTCCTTGCCTGTCTGACCGCATCATGTCCCCTGCGTCCAGGTCTAAATCCATAGCTGTATGGGGAGAACTCCGGGTCAAAGAGCGGTTTATAGGTTCCCGTGAGAAGTTCTTCCCTGATTCTGTCCCAGTGCTCCCGTACATAGTCCCGGAGGTCTTTTACCGTGACCTGGTCGGGCCGGAGGTTTGCCGCCGACTTCCTTCAGATTCCACCTCACGGTGGACACCCTTGTCTTAAGCTACGGCTACTGCTACCTTCGCCGTTCGGGACTTTCACCCTATAGACAACGCCCATGCCGGGCGCACGAAAAAGACCCGGCATAAGCCGGGTTTTCTTACTTCCGTTTCAATTCCCAATGGGAATTAGGAGATGTTTAAAGGGATGATGGCAGTCCCAGATCCGGTGATGTGTGTTTGGCAAGTAAAAAATCATGCATTTGGAAATTTATTTTTCCAGCACCCCAACTTACATATTTAGCAATTTATGGTTGAGTGTCTAAGCCTATAACTACTTCCGGTAAACATCAATAGATGACTATGATGAATAACTCTGTCAATTAATGCACTAGTAAGCTTTTCATCATAAAATATGCTATTCCATTTACTGAACTCAAGGTTGGTAGTAATAATCAGGCTTTTCTTCTCGTAACATTCCGAGATTACCTGAAATAATAATTGTGAACCTTCTTTTTCGAAAGGAATATAGCCCCATTCATCGCAAATGAGCAGATCTAAATTCTCAAGTTGTTTAAGAAATTTCTTCAGCTCCCCGGTTCTTTTGGTTTCCAGCAGCTGATTAACCAGAGCTGCAGTTCTGTAAAATTTAACTTTCTTAGCTCTACTACATGCCTCTACACCTATGGCTGTTGCCAAGTGTGTTTTGCCAGTCCCGACCGGCCCATATAATATCAAGTTTTCCTTCTTGTTTATGAAGGCGGCCGTCTTAATTGTTTAAGTATCGATACTGTTAGGGATTTGTATATCATCAAAAGAGTAGTTCTCAAAAGTTTTGATCACATCAAAACAGGCATTTTTTAACAGCCGGTTTTTAAGATTAATTTCCCTGGCTTCAACTTCCATACGGAGGAGCTTTTCGAGGAATTCTTCGTGTGTTTCAGCTGTTATCTTTTTGTAATTTTCAACTATCCTGCCTCCAAATTTCAGCTTATTACAGTGCTGGATTATCAGTTCTTCCATCCTGCGTCACCTCCCTTGAGAAGGCAATCGTAGGATGAATTATCTACGCTATAAGGCGTGATGTCCGGAATTTTATCACCCAGTTTAATTTCACTGGCTGCTGGCGATTGATTAGTCATTGTGTAAAATGTAGCCCATATACTATCCAGATCGGTCAAGCCATGTTTTATCGTTGTTTCAAAAGCCTTAGTAGCGGTATGGATATCAGTTAAAGCAACCATTTTTGATAATACTTGTAGTGCTGCTTTCTTTTGCTGGTATTCGCATCTCTCGAAGTAATCCTGTATAGTTTGGGGCAATTCTTTAAAAAAGCCGCTGTATTTAAGGGCTGTAGGTCTTTTTGCCATTAGCTTTAGGTATGGTAGCCATTTCATAGATTCTTTCTGCTCACCGTAAAGCCGCTTGTGTTTTTCTATATAGCGATAATCCTGATCGAGAATTACTATGTCAAAAGCACTGGCTTTTATCCAAACTTGCTTGCCCGCATATTCAGGGCTTGTGGAATATATACGGTTGTCAAATTTAACTTTGCCGTAATTATCAGCTTTGGCCTTTTCTAGCTTATAGACTTCAAATTCTTTTTCCGGAAGCTTAAGCATAGCTTTCTTATCTTCCAAAAACAGTTCAGCTATAGTTTGTTTTTTCTTATAGTGCTGCCTATTCATTTTTATGTCAGCTAGTTCCAGTAGATTTTTGTTGTACTCTGCCATATCCTTAAATTCCGGAATTGGAACAAAGAAGTTTCTGCGGTGGTAACCCACCTTGCTTTCTACAGATCCTTTTTCATGCCCGCTATTGGGGTTACAGAAATTACATTCAAAACCATAATGAAGAGCAAATCTTTTGAACATCTCCGTTAGATCACGTTCCCCATGCTTTTTAATAGTTACTACAGCTGCCGATAGATTGTCCAACCATATACGATCAGGAACGCAGCCAATATGTTCAAAAATATTTTTTAAACCAGTTAGAAAGCTTTCCTGGTTTTCGCTCTTGAACACCTGTGTGTATCCACCATTACTGTAAGGAAAAGAGACATTTAAGTAATGACCTGTAATTTTAACGCCATTTTCTATAAATTCCGCCTGTCCAAAATCCACCTGGGCTTCTCCGGGCGGGTGTTCTAGTGGTAAATACCCTTCTTTCTGCCCGAAAAGTTCCGATTTCTTTTGAGCAACGTAGGACCTAACAGTGCGGCTCGAGATTTCAAACTCTTCACCGAATTTTTCTTTAAGCCTATCATATACCCGTTGGGCAGTATGTCTCTGTTTGGGCTTTGCCTTTAAATCTTCTTGTAACCATTCATCAATAAGATATTTGTATGGTTCAAGCTTGCTTTCCCTTTGCCGTCTTTGTTTTACCTCATTAAAATCTTCTTTATTGACGTATTTCTTAACTGTAGCAAAATCATGCCCAGTATCTCTGGCGATACTTCTTAGAGATTTTCCTTTCCTAATTGCCTGAAATCTGATATTATAGATTTGATCCATTGCTAGCATCCTTTCTTTACCCCCTTTAGCCTAGTCAACTAAAGGGTACAGTTTTTGAGGGGTGCCGGCAATGTTTTTTTTCCAGTTTTGTGCTTGATTTTTAAATTTCCATTTGCTTGATTTTTATTTTACCGAAAACAAAGATTAAGTTAGCTAATGAGTTCCACCATATTGTAAGTTTCAATTCCCAATGGGAATTAGGAGATGTTTAAAGTACTGCCACGCACCAGTCAAGTTTATAGCCATTGGGTTTCAATTCCCAATGGGAATTAGGAGATGTTTAAAGTACTGCCACGCACCAGTCAAGTTTATAGCCATTGGGTTTCAATTCCCAATGGGAATTAGGAGATGTTTAAAGGCATTGGGTGATGACCGCATCTTCAAAACAAAAACCGTTTCAATTCCCAATGGGAATTAGGAGATGTTTAAAGAGCTCAACCGCAAACGGCTCATGGAGCTGGTAAGGTTTCAATTCCCAATGGGAATTAGGAGATGTTTAAAGGATGTTCTCATGGACTTGTTGGATGCCATCGGCAAAGTTTCAATTCCCAATGGGAATTAGGAGATGTTTAAAGGGGGGGAGGTGGTCGCCATAGGCGGTTTTATAAAGTTTCAATTCCCAATGGGAATTAGGAGATGTTTAAAGGAAGAGGTAGAGCAGTTTATCAGGGAACATAGTGAGTTTCAATTCCCAATGGGAATTAGGAGATGTTTAAAGTAAAATTGTTAAATAATTATTGCTCTTATCAAAATGTTTCAATTCCCAATGGGAATTAGGAGATGTTTAAAGCAGACGCCGTGGAGGAATGGGCCCTGAACCATGCGGAGTTTCAATTCCCAATGGGAATTAGGAGATGTTTAAAGTATCAACTCCAGCTGAGGAAAACGAACTGCCATTTGTTTCAATTCCCAATGGGAATTAGGAGATGTTTAAAGAGCTCAGCTTATGATGCATTGGGTAACTTTTACAACAGGTTTCAATTCCCAATGGGAATTAGGAGATGTTTAAAGACGACTAACCTGCTCTCTGCAAATCAGCAGAGTGTAGAGACGCTTTCAATTCCCAATGGGAATTAGGAGATGTTTAAAGGGTAACCCGGACTTGGACAGAACCACTGAAGCGGTCTTTCAATTCCCAATGGGAATTAGGAGATGTTTAAAGCACTGGATGGGTCATAGGTGGCGGCAAGCCAATCCCTTTCAATTCCCAATGGGAATTAGGAGATGTTTAAAGGCCCTTTGGGAGGAGGGTGGAGGCAACACAAATACCGGCTTTCAATTCCCAATGGGAATTAGGAGATGTTTAAAGTGCCAGACCAGAGCAGAAATAGGTTCTATCAGGACAACTTTCAATTCCCAATGGGAATTAGGAGATGTTTAAAGTGGTTGGTCAACGCATCCGGGAACTTAGAAAAGAAAACTTTCAATTCCCAATGGGAATTAGGAGATGTTTAAAGGTTTGTCCACCACGTCTGCATGGTCAAGCTCCTCGCCTGCTTTCAATTCCCAATGGGAATTAGGAGATGTTTAAAGAGTGGTTGCATTAACCTGCCACCTCCCGCAAGGTGAACTTTCAATTCCCAATGGGAATTAGGAGATGTTTAAAGACCGGTGATGCACAGGTCATCGCCGGACCACAAGGCTTTCAATTCCCAATGGGAATTAGGAGATGTTTAAAGAGTCGGCAAAAACAATTGGAGTTATAACAAAATATACTTTCAATTCCCAATGGGAATTAGGAGATGTTTAAAGCATCTGCTGGCCCAGGTTGGGGTTACACAAAAAAACTTTCAATTCCCAATGGGAATTAGGAGATGTTTAAAGTTGTACTCGGCCGATTTTACGTTTACCGTCCCTCGTTTGCCTTCTTTCAATTCCCAATGGGAATTAGGAGATGTTTAAAGATAAACGAAACAGGTTACTGGCCGGCCGTCAGGCTCTTTCAATTCCCAATGGGAATTAGGAGATGTTTAAAGGGGGTTTTGTTGGAATTGACGCAAACAAATATTTTTCTTTCAATTCCCAATGGGAATTAGGAGATGTTTAAAGAGCGCCCCTCTGAAAGTCTTGATAATCAAGGCTTTCAGAGCCATTTTGCGAGAGGTTATTCTAAACCCCATATATAATGACATTTCAAAAAATCTAAAATCCAGCAAACCCTTGATAATGCTGACTCGAGAGGGTCCCGGCTTTTCTGCCAACCTCCAACCTCTCGCAATATATTTTACACTATCCCACTCTTCCAATCAATACCTTCTGCAAAAAAAATTTCCGGTTGACCCGGAAATTATATTATTATGTCTCCTTCTCCGTAAGGAACCGGAGTGCTGCCCAACCTTAGTATATCCTGTCGGCAATGGCCACACTGGCGATAAAAGATAATACTATCCTCGTTTTTCATCAATCGTTTCAAACTATACTGGAGTTGTACTATTTTCTCCTTCGTTAAGACAGCCTCAAAAACAGAAAGCTGAACTGGTGTGGCATAATCTTTCAAAATCCTGTAGATCTTGTTCCTCCGTCTGTCATCCCTGATATCATAGACGATTACATAATGTTCCATTATCTGACCACCATTGCCTTGTACTCCTGCAGCTCCCCGGTCATTACCTTGGCCAGAAACCTTGCTTGCAACTCAATAACCCGCCGGTAACTGATCCGATAGCGAAATACTGGATGGGTTATTTCTGCCGCCAGTCTTTCCTGAAATGCCCGAAAAAAGATTTTTCTGCCCTCTTCCGTCAGGTAAACGCCGCCAAAACGATTTTCAAAATGTTCCTTACCTAACATCCGGTTATTCAGCACTGTAATGACAACGCTATCAGCCACTAAGGGCCGAAACTCCTCCATCATATCCAGTGCCAGTGCTGGCCTGCCATAGTGATTGCTGTGAAAAAAGCCCAGGTAAGGATCAAGGCCGACCCGCATCAAACTGCTCAAAACTTCTTTCACTAGTAGAGTATAGCCGAGGCTCAACAATGCATTGACCTGGTCCCTGGGTGGTCGTCGATTACGGCCTTGAAAATCAAAGGGCTGATCTTCACGTAGTAGATAACGCCAGCTTTGAAACCAGATTCTCGCACCCAACCCTTCATACCCCAGCAGACTCTCCTTGCTCTGAGCTTTCCTGGCCTCATTGACTATCATGTCCAGCTCATCGATTGCGATTTTCAGCTCTTCTTTAGACCGTCGCCTGTATCTTTGCAGCAAGGCCCGGTAGTTATTCAGCTTGCCTGCAACTACCTCCCGGGCCAGGGTCAAAGCAAAACCCTCCTCCTGGCTGCGTTGAAACTGCGCCTGGCGCAAGAAAATATTTTTGTTCAGTACCGGTTGCAACCAGCCCCTCAGGTTTCCTCCCGAAGTCAGAAAATAAACATAGATTTGGCGATACAGCAGTTCCTGGATTAGCGGGCTGCTCAAACTGCCATTTCCCACCACAATGATTTCATCAATAGCCGCCAGAGGTATATCAGCTATTTTTTCCCTGGCTTTGGTTACGACTATCCTCTGCTGCTCTTTGCGCAAAAAAGTGTCATAACCTTCCACATACAGGGTCCGTCCCAGGTTCACAGCTGGTAGTGGGCGTACCGGTTTTCCCCCTTTCCCGTACAAAAAGCTAATTTCCGCCGGCAGACAGCGGGGTGCCAGACTGCAGCCATTGCACCTCTCATCATTGACCGGCTCAGGAGCTGTCTGACTCTCCATGATCTGGCGCGCTCGTTCCATCGCCTGCCAGGTAATTGAACGCAGCTCGGGCGTAAACTCCACCAGCCGCCGCGAAGCAGAGGCCGCATAATAGATGTACCCGTACTGGATTGACCGCTGCAATTCCTCTTCCAGTAAAATGGCCTGGCAACAAAGCTGGACATCATCATTGATGGCGGCTTTAAGTTCACCTTTCTTGAATTCCACCGGATAGACCTCGCCATCCCTGCTTTCCAGGACGTCGATTATACCGGTGATCCCGTATTTATCGGAGGAAATCTGGATATTACGCCACTGTTCTCGCTCCTCCTGGTGCCGATACAGGCGTTGATTTCGAATATCATCCTGCTCCTTGCCTTCTATCATATGATAATTGCTGTCCTGCGCCTGTTCCACCACTCGATACCAGAAATTCCGCGGACAATACAAAATTTCCGCCACCGCTGCAACTCCCAGATGAAATCTATCCATAAAAAACCCTCCTCCAGTCAAATGGCTTCTATTACCATTTTTACCGGAGGACTGTATTCTTAAACATTAAATTCATAACCAAATTTATTGTCATAAGGGTTATTTAAGATACATACACCTTTTAGCCACTGGCACTCTAACTTACTCCGGCGGATTTTGCCCAGACTTACCTGGATCACTCTGTCCTCATAATCCTTCTCATCCCAGAGGGAGGCCGGCACTGTCGGCACAGTTATTACCTCACTGTGGCGGACCCGGAATGCCCCCTGGCTGGTTTCAGCTTCCTCATCTCCGTAGCGCTCCCGGGGCGTGCGCCCGAACACCACATCCTCCAGCACCATCCTGTACATATCTTCATTCTCCAGCCGTGGCAAGACCTGATAAACAGCATCCACCCATCTTTTACCTTCCGTGTAGGAGAATGCAACCGGGATGTTCTCCCAGGTCAACTGCAACAGCCCTGCAGTGTATGGCAGGGTGGTTCTGGGCTCACGCCAGTCAACCGGGAATATATAGGCTCTGTATCGGAAATCATCAGGAAGGTAAACCCGCTCGGCGCAGTAGCAACAGCCGCACTCCTCTCGCCACGGAGTCCGTCCCCGTCGATGCATACGGCCAAAGCGCTGAATGAGAGCGTCCGCGGGGGCAAGCTCTGTATACATTACATCAGCAGAGATATCCAGGCTTAATTCACACACTTGAGTGGAGACAAGCACCACCCCGCCCTTATTATCCCGGAAACGTCTGCGAATCAATTGCTCTTTTTCTTGGCGATCGGCCCTGGTGAATTCCGAATGGTAACAGATTACCTCCAGCTCTGGAAATTGCGCGGCCAGGGTACGGGCAATTTTTTTGGCCCGTTCCACCTGATTGACCACAATCATCTGCTTGCACTCGCGGTTTTTCGCTACCAGTTCCAGCAGCTCCTGGTTTACTTCACCAGCCGAAACCATCTCTTCCCGGGCCTTCACTATCTCTAGCGGTAACTCCTCCTGTTCCTGCTCCAGCACCAGGTAACCCAGTTTTTGCAGTTGCTCCCGCATCACCCCAGGTATTGTCGCCGACATGATGGCATGGGGAATACCCAAAGTTCGCAGAAAACTGGTGGCCTGTCCGATTTTCTGCAGGGTAAACTGGTCATAGTAGTGGATTTCATCGAAGACTACCGCTGCTGTCATCAGGTTTCCAAACGCCCGGTCAGCATAGCGATAGGAATGCAACAGGGAATAGAGCAGATGGTCGACAGTGGAGACATTGATCGGTTTCTGGTAAAAGGTGTTGAAATAGCGGACTTCCTCTATCTCCTCCTCATCCTCCAGCTCCTGCCTGAGCACGCTGTCAATATCACTGTGATATATCCCCGTTGCCCCTGCCGGAAAACCATATTTTTCACTCAAATCCCAGTACAGGGAGTTGGAGGTAAACTGAGTGGGCAATGTGAAGATTATGCGCTCACACTTTCCCTCCTGCCAGAGTTTTTCCGCCCATAATAGTGCTGCCCCCGTCTTGCCGCTGCCACATCCTCCCTGAATGACCAGGAAGGGGGCCGTGGTTGCCGCCGCCTGTTCCTGGATAGCATTTGTCTGCTTTTGCCACTTATTCCGGTTCTGGTTGAAGGAATGGACGGCAGTTTGGCTTTTCTCCTCTGGATAAAACCCTTCCCCCCGGCTGGCCAGATTGTCCAGCCAGCGCAAAAGGGCATGGAGCCAGCAATATCGGGCTTTCAGTAGCAGCTTTTCTCCCGGCCTGTTCATTTCCAGGACATAGGATTTGAGACTCTCAGCCAGCTCTTTGCACTCCGATCCGCTGATCCTCCCCGGTATTCCCTTCAGTTCCGGCCAGAGCCGGGCCAGTTCCTGCTCATAAAAATCCACATTTCCCATTCCACTTATTTTGTCACCGCTAAGGCTGCCCTGATGCAACTGGCTGTGATGGCTCATCACTGCCAGCACCACCACCGGCAACCAATCCCCCAGCTCTGCCTGGGCTTTTTGTGAAAGAGCGAGAAAATAGGCCGAAAAAGGGGCATGAAAAACTCCTGGCCGCTGGTTCAGTACGATCTTCCCCTGAAACTTCCTGCTGGCCTTACCCCAGTCATGGGCCGTGAGGGCCCAGCGGGCAGCTCGGTACAGTTCCGGTTCAGAAGAATGGAGCCGCCGGGCCAGCTCGGGCCACAGGCGGCGATTCTCCTGCCAGTATTCGTCAAGTAAATTCAACGCATCATTCGTATGGTCAAGCAATGTCCGCCGCGGTTTCGCCATCAGCTCTATCACAGCAGCACTCCTCCTGCCGGGGTGGACCATACTTCCACCTCTTCTTTAAAGGCGATTTTTTCCCCGACCCAGTGGGGGCGGTAGGCGATCCCCTGCCAGCTATTGCGTTTCCCTTTGATAAAGTCCCACGGCAATTGAATAACTTCCACCGGTCCCGCCGTCACCAGTTCCGGCCGGTACACCGGGCAGTTGACCACCTGAGCAGCCACCTGCCTGCTCGCCTGAAAGCGCTCTACCGCTGCCACTTCCACCACATCATCCCCTTCCCCGAGGGAGAGAGGGAAGAAGGGGTCGAGCAGGCGGGTATAAATCCGATCCAGCTCCTTCCCTTCCCCGGCCAGCCAGATTCTATATTCAGGCTGCAGGTATTTTTCCTTTACCACCAGCGTGTCCCGGTTATCCCTGTCCCGTTTCAGGATTTTGCTCAGGGTTTCAATCCGCTCCCCCGGCCGGACTATCCCCACCGCATATTCCAGCTCTGGCAGCAGGTGGTAGGAGTCATGGGGCAGCCCCAGGGCAGCGGCCAGCAAGCCTTTGATAGTGGTAATCGGCGGCACAGGATAAGAGAAATGCATGTTAATACCCTGGGGCAGGCGAAAACTGCACCAGCCCGGCACCTGCAGGGTAGCTTGCAAAAACTCCATGCAGCTCACCTCTTACAGGTCGGCCGCAGCCACCAGTGCTTTAACCTGTTCAAAGGCGGCATAGACCGGCTGAGCCTCGATCTCCTTCTGTTGCAGCAATGCCAGCAACTCAGCTTCATTGCTGACTACGCCAGGTGTGTAACCGAAGAAATCCTGATAGCCCAGGGCCTTGTGTTCATCCAGGGTCCAGGCCAGTTGCTTGAGGTCGACTTCGCCTTTATCATTCAGCTCCAGCGCCCTCAATCCCCTCTGGTTATAGACCGGCTGCACTGTCAGCAACGCGACTTCCGGCGCCAGGGATGCGGCCGCCCGGGCCTGCTTGGCAAAACCGTTCAGGTTGTAGATGCCATCCAGCACGGCCTTAATGCGTTCCTTCCGTTCCGCCGAGCCCACATCAACGGTCACCTGCCAGCCTTTGAAGGCCTCCTCCTTGTTTTTGCCCTTGCCATTCTCCTCCTTGACCGGCTCCAGCATACGGCCGATATTTTCCAGATCCAGAACCAGGGCCAGGCGGAAGATATTTTCCATCAGTTGCACATGGGCGATGCGGTTATCTTTGGTACTGCTGTCCTCTTTCTCAAAAATACTCATCCGGGTCAGCAGGTCGGTGACGATTTCCGCCGGGATCTGGCCCAGGGCCGGCGCTACTTTCAGCGGTGACCAGCGCCGGTCACTGCCTTCCCCCGATTTGGGAGCCAGGAAACCGCGCAGGTCGCAGCCCCAGCAGTTTGCCACATCACAGCAGGGCTTTTCCGCCACACAGAGGAACCTGTTATCATATGCCCTGGCGATGGTATCAAAGAGCGCCCGTCGCACCGCCTGTCCGGAAACGTAGGGTTTGCGCCCGTGGTCATAGGTTTTCAGTTCAGTCAGATTGCCGCTGCCCTGGCCGGAGTTCAGGTTGCTCAGGTCCGTCCGGGCCAGCCAGACTACACTAATTGCTTTCATTTTCATTCATCTCTACCTCCCTTTTACTCATAGCCTGTAAGGCCGCAAAAATCAGCAATGTGTCCTTGATAGTGGTCAAATTGTCCTCATTCAGCACTGCCAGGATATGTTCAACCCGGTCCGCCCTGGGCCGCAAGACCTTGCCCTCATCTGACTTTTTCCCCTGGGCCACATGGTATTTGTGCAGCTTGAGCAGAGTATCCTTCAGGGTTTTACGGAATGATTCCACATCATGGGCATTGTTGAGGGATGTGAACAGGGCGATATCATCAGGGAAATTGGCCCCGATCACCCGGCCCAGCACCTTGACATCCTCCAGCAACTCTTTTTCCAGCAAACCGTCCACCTCCTCCAAAGCGTAAGCGATAAATTTCTCCCAGAAACCCTGGCTGTTCCAGCGCATGCCGCTGTTCTTGTCTTTCAGCAGATAGAACAGGGAACGGGCAAAACCTGTCCAGTCCCCTTCCACCAGAGCCCGGGCCAGTTGGTCACCGGTAAAGGTGCTCTTACTGTAAAGACTGGCCAGACCGGTTTTAACCAGAGTACCTTCCTTGCCATCCTCGTATTTTACCGGCTTCACCAGCTCAAACAGGCGCTGGGGCACGCGCAGATAGGAAAATGTTCCCATGATTACGTTTTGCCCTTTATTATAGGTCACCATCAACCAGCCATCCAAACTGGCCTTTTCTTCCTTTTCCCAGGGACGGACTGGCCTGGTTTTCTGTTCCTGGAACTGATTGACCAGGGTGTGATAAATCCCGATTAGGGCCTGGTAGCAGGAAACCTGACGTTCCAGCTCCTTGATGTTGGTGCGGTAACTGACCAAATCCTTCTCGAAAGGATCTAACAGGTCCAGATTCAGTTTTTGCTGGATCTTCTTGAGTACCGTCAGCTTGCGCGCCAGCGGAATGTAAAGCTGGGTATAGTCGCTGATAGCATAGGGCAAATTGCCGCTGGTAACAGCAAAAATATTGAGCAGGTTGCAGATAGGGCAGATTTTTTCAACTACAGGGCCACTGGCATAGCCTCTGATCACGTTGTTGTGATGCTGGTTGAAAAAGGGATTTTTGTTCTGGCGCATGTCATACTCCTTGCTAACGGACCTGCCGCACAGGGTACAAACATTGACAGGTTCTCCTTCCCCATTTGCTTCAGCCCAGAAGGCAGCTACCGCTCCAGGTACTTCTTCTTTCAGCTTTTTCCAATCCCCTTTTAAGCCCGGATAGTTGCGGGCCAGGGTAACCGCCGCTGTGGCCTGGGGATTGCTGATCTTGCCGGACTCTCTTATTCTCGCCTTTTCTTCTTTGCCCAGGGGAACAGCGTAATCAGGGTCATAATAGCCATCAGGCAGCAATTTGCGTTCTATACCCAGAATCTTAAACTCCACAGCCGGCCAGACCAGCCAGTTCAGCCTGCTTTTCAGATATTCCACCATTTTGTCCTTGATCTGGTCTGTCTGGTCCGGCTGCCAGCTGAGCATCAACTGGCTCTCACTCCACTGACAGCTAAAATCTCGGCTTTCCCAGAAAAGGCCCAGGTGGGTTAGCCCCCAGTCCATCCAGGGATCACCGGTTTTGGTAAGCACCAGCTCCATTTTCTCCCTCCTTTCCTTTTTTCTTGATGCCCGGTATTTGCACCAAACTTATCTTACAATAGCGTCAGTTCAGGATTTTGTCACGAAATAAGGGCTCAATCCACCCAGCGCCAGGGGAAGGTGAAGCCATAGCCGGAGTGGACAATACGGGGATCATGGTGAATGTCGGTCAACAATTTCCCGACATAAGGCCTATAGCTGCCCTTGAGCACCGTCCCCCGGGCCAGCATGGTCATCGGCTTCTTGAAGGGAAAACTGCTGATATTCTCACCGGTCCGGCCGAATTTGGTTTCCACCCGCCAGTAGCCTTCCACCGGGTCAGAAGCTGATGGTACAAAAGCATTGCCCAGCAGCATGGCATCAGCTCCCTCGATCTCATCCAGCCATTCGCAGTTATCCCAGCCGATGAGATGAAACTGGCCATAGCCCCGCGCCTTCCCCTTGCCCAGACCGGTCAGCTCCAGGCTGTCCAGGATTTCCGGAAACCGGTCCAGCCACTCCGCATTGCTGCGAAGGTAAAAAGACAGGTACTCATAGCATTGATGGTTAAAATAATAGGCTTCGCTCGAATATAATGAGCCTTCCGTGCCGGTAGTACCGGTAAGGCGATTGATGGTGTTGTGCATCTCTTCCGTTTCCACAAGTACCGGCTCCAGCACATTAAGATTCAGTTCATTCCCTGCCACGTAGGCCAGATAATCCTGCAGTTTAATCCATTCTACCTTCTTTAACTTTTTTCTTGCCGCAACCTCGTTCAGATCTCCTTCTACCCGCTCGGCTGGCAAGTGGACCGGCTTGGGCAGGTAGTCCTCAGGCATGGCATCGGAGACCACAAAGGGCACATTCCCGGCCCGAAATTGCTCAAGCAACCTGTAGAGTTCCTCTTCCCCCCAGAGATATCGTACCTGCCAGAGGATCTGGCCAAAGAGGACATCGGCCCTGAGCGGCGTACAGAAACCTGCTTCAGGGATAAATTTTATCTGCATGGTTTTCACGGTTAATCACCCAATTCTACCGGTTTGCCATCGATGGTCAGGTCCTCGAAGCGGATCTTGCCATAGCCCCGGCTGCCGGAACTGCCCAGGTAATCCTTTTGCAACAGGGACAGGGCCTCCTTGATTTTGTTGATAAATAGCTGCTCATCATCGCCTTCAAAAACCCGCAAGGTGGCGAAATATTTAAACCTTGTGCCTGCCGGGACCCGTTCCTGGGTACGCAACCCACCAGTTCCAGCCTTGCCAGTTTTCCGGTTAATCCAGTTTTCTGTTTTGACTTCAGCAAAATCGATACCCGATTCCAGACGGGCCTCATTCAGCCATATCCTGGAATCTTCCGTCAAGTAGGCATCCCTGACCAATAACCTGGTTGGTCCGCTGATTTCATTTTTAAGGGAACCAAAGATTTTGCAAACATCACATTCGCCACAGGCACAGGCTCTGCCATCTTGATTGAACTTTCCGTTTTTCAACTCTAACAAGCTGCGCTGTTTTCCCTTCAGTGAAGATCCTGGGATATAAGGCTCGCGGGTGATGGGATGCCGAATGATGGGGTTATCCATGCCACCGATTTCAATATCATCTTTGCTTCCTCCGATACGGAGACCGGTCTCACAGACAATCGTCCCTTTGATTTCAATGAACTTCTTCAGTTTCATCTTCTTCCCTCCTTATTCTCCTTAAAAAAGGCCACAATCCCTTGCATGTGATTGAGCATGGCCGCAAAGTGCCTATCTGATTTGATCGCTTCATTGATGTTCTTCTCGATTATGGTCACCCAGATCTCCGGCACTGTCTCCCTTTTGGCACTATACTCGGCATTCTGAATCATGGTCTTCAGCCTGATTGCTATTTCCGGCCAATCCTGGTTTGCCCGGTATAGCCCTTCTATGGCCTTCATCTTGGCATAAAATTTTCTCAACCCGGTTGATGTCATTTTCCCGGTCCAGCTCAGGTAGTTGGCGATTTTTCTGGCTTCATCGACGACAAGATCGATGCGTACCTTACCCCTGTCATCTATCAGGCCGTTTTTCAGGTAGGTATCACTAATATAAATTTTTATCTTCCGTTCACAATCCCGGCAGAGAAAATTTTTGTTGCCTCTATCCTCCTGCCTGCACTCATAAAAATTAAAACATTTACCCAAAATACTCACCTCCTGGTATATAGATAGGCCAGCCGTACTACCACCTCGATATCTTCCATCGCCGGATAAATCCCCTGTCCTTGTCCCTGCTGTATCAGCCCCAGGGCCCATTTTTTCACTTCCGGATCCGCTTTGCCGGACAGGTTGCGCACCACCTGGTAATACAGCAATGGCACAAATTTCAGCCCCAGAGGATCTCCCGTCTGCCGGTAATGCCGATACATACCGGCAAACTGCAGGAGATACCGGAGAAAATTGGTAGAAAGACCCGTCTGCTTGTCCAGCAGCCAGTTACCCACTTGAGCTGCTTCATCCCATACTCGGTCCAACTGCGGCCAGGTCAGCGCCCGCTCCAGCAGACCCAGGCGATCCTTGCCGCTGTCCTTGGCCAGCTCCAGCTGGTGCTCCGCTCTCGCCACCCCGCGGGCCAGGGGCAATTGCGGTTTGGTCAGGCTCAACCCCACTGAAAAGGTCAGGGCCGGATTCCGGCCGGTGTAGTCGGCAAAAGCCCGGCGCAGATCGCTGACCAATCCCAGGGATTCACTCCAGGGACAAAGCAGCAGGAAGTCATCACCACCGCTATATACCACATAACTGTAGGGATAATTGGTAGCGAGGAAATCCTTGAGCCAGGCGGAGAAAAAGTAATCCAGCATCCGGCTCAAGGTGGCCAGCCGGGAGATGGAAATGCGTTCACCCAGACCGCGGCTGAAAATATAGCCCAGGTTGTCCACATCCCCTTTCAGATAAGCGATCATTTCCTTGCCATCGGCCAGGCGGGCCAGACAGTCCAGCGGCAGTATGTCACCCTCCTGCCAGCGGCAGTCTCCGCAATCATCCTGCAGTTCACAATCCTTTTCCACCCGGGCCGCATAGTTACCCAGGCCCTTGTAGAAGATATAACCGCTTGTAGCTTGATACAGCCTGTCCAGGCCCAGCACAAAGGTCGCCAGTTCCCGGCCATCGCCTTTGTTGCCCAGTTCGCCGTAGAGCCCGGGGGCCAATTCAATACGATTAGCTGCCGGCTCATTGTAGAGAAGCAGGCTCCGCGCTGACGGCAAATCCGATCCCACGCTTTCCAGTCTCTGGCAATCAATACAGGTGTCCTTCTCATCTATATGTGCCCTCATACCACAAACCTTGCAGGGAGCCCTCTCCGGCAACAAACCGAGAAAGGCCTCTTCCTTCCAGCCGTTATCCCTTTGCAATCCGCCTGCCAGCGGGCGCAGCTTCTGCTGGCCCAGCTGCTGAAAGACCCGGCGATAGACCAGAGAATAGTCCTTGAATTCGCCGTCCTCCACCTCGGTCCAGGCCAGATTCCAGCGCAGCAGTCCCTGAAACTCCCTGAGGGACCAGCGGTCCAGTTCCTGCCGGAAATCTGACAGGGCCGCCTTGACCGCTCTTGTATTGGGCAGCAGCAAATGGACGGTTCCGCCTGATACCTGCAGGATATTGGCAGGAGTCACCCCAGCCAGTTGTACCAGCTTCAGGGCCAGGGCATCGGCCATCACGGCCAGACGGAAAGAGCGGGCACGCAGGGATTTTGCTACCCCTTTGATCCCGATCCGGTTGACCCCGAGGATATAGTCCTGGATTCCCGACAGGTCAGCAATCAGATGTAGGCAATGGCGCTGTTCCCGGTTGATCTGCCCGGTATCCCAGCTGCCCCCTTCCTCATGGAAACGGTACATACAAGCAGCAATGGCGGCACTGGTACGCAGATGATCATACAGGGAAATGTCCGGAATTTCCTCCTGGGTATTGGCCGGTATGCACCAGGTATAGCGCTGCAGCAAAAATTGCAGTTGGGTAAAGAATGCTGCAAAATCCAGGCCTGGCTGCTGGCATATCTCGGCACACTGACTGCTGAACTCGGCCACCATGTTGGCCAGCCGGTTGCGATCGATTCTGGTCTCAGGCACCGGTTTGACTGCCGCCGGCGCCAGCGGTGCCACCTCATACCAGGTCAGCCGGTCCGCTTTTTTACCCTCCACCTGGATAGCGCTGAAAACACTGGCCAGGGGCTGGGTCCGAAAATCCTTCGCCACCGTATCCCCGCGCTCTGAGGAGGAAAGATTATCAGCCTTGCTGACCAGATAGCCCAGGGGTCGGAAACGTTCATCTATCGAAGCTGGCCTGTATTGCTCAGGGGTCTGGCGATTATCATGGTGCTTGAGCACCAGCTCCTGCCAGAGCCAGGGATCCACCTGGCCCTCGAGGTACTGTGCCAGCTTGCTCGCCCACATCAATGAATGCTCCTGATGAGTTTTTCGTAACTGCTGTTCCCCGAAATCTGCGCGCTGGATAAATTTGCCGATATCGTGCACCAGCGCTGCCAGAGTGACAGTCTGGAACATCAATTCATTCACAATCCCTTTCACCTCCTATTCCAGCCTGGTGGCCCGGGTATCCCCCAGACCCATGGTTGTCTTGTAGCCCACCCCCGCCAGAGCAGCATAGCGGGCCAGGGTGTCCAGATGTACTCCCATGATTTCCTCCTGGCCTTTGGCCAGCTGGTACTGACAGTGGCCGGTAAACCCGATAATCTTGTATGAACCGAAATCCACCATACCGGTTTTCAGCTCATAACGAGCCACCTGCAGAATCTGGTCAAAATCCAGCTCGGGAAATTTACCGTTCGTAAATGCGTTCCATTTTTCAGTCAGGCTGCCAAACACTTCTTTCGGGGTAGGAAACAAAAACTGTTTCTCCACCTGGCGAAAACTGGTATGGGAGTTGAAATGCAGAATAACCGCGCGCTGGTATTTGGCCGTCCTCATCAAATCCAGATAGCCGAAACCGCTGGGATAGATGAGTTTGGTTTTCTCGAGCCAGAAACTGGCCGTTCCCAGCTGAATCGGGGCCGGAGGCAATGCCAGCAGCTTGTGCAGCAGCTCCACCATCGGTTCATTCAATGCCGACAGGGCAAAGGAATATTTCTGCTGACTGCGGGTCCACATTTTCCCGCCCTCCCGCCGGGCACTGCCGATCAGCGGGCTTAAGGCAAAGGGCTTGTGCTCCAGCTCGTGAAGTTCCGTCGCCGCTTTTGCATCGACCCGCGCCAGTTGATGAAAAAGCCAGCCATGTAGCTGGAGGCCACCATTGCCCTGGAGATAACCTTCTTCTAAACAAATTAAATGAAAGATCGCTTTTTGCAGCAACTATCTCCTCCTCCTTTTATTGTAATAAATTTCTACACTTTAACTTTTTTTCCTTTGTGTTTTCCAAAAATATTTTAGCAGATCCCCTGCTCAAACTTTTGTCACAAAACAGCTATTGTAATAATTTGACCACCCTGGTCTGCCCGGCCAGATCATGGAGGGTTCGCCCCTCCGGATTATGAAAATACCAGAGGTAGTCCAGGGCAAAAATCAGCCACACCCACAGCGCATTGCTAAAAAACAGTGCGCCGGGCACCAGGGACCTAAGCAACACTTTGCGTAAGTCCAGTTCGCCCTCTATCGCCACTACTTTCAGGTTGACCACCTTTTTGCCAGGAGTACTGCTATATAGAAAAAGGAAAACCGTCTCATATCCAATTCCCAGCAAATTGTTGATTACATTGGCCGTTGCTGTGTTGAACAGCTTTGAAATAATCCAGCCTGGCAGCGCCAGGATCATTGCATCAATAAACAAGGCCAGTGCCCTTTCCCCAAAACTGGCTATTCTGTACTCCATTCACCTCACCCCTTTCCCAGACCATTATAACTTCATCTCTATGTCGAAAAAGCGCACAATCTGTTTGGCAAAAAAAATTCCGGCCTAAACAGACCGGAATTGTCGTTCATATTTTTTCGAGAACCAGTACCAGAACATGGTTGACACCAGTGCCAAAGCCGCCGCCAGTTTAAACATGTTCAGCAGGCCAAAGGCCGAATAAACCAGACCGCCGCTGAAGCTGCTAACCGCTATCGCCCAGGCGGCTCCCACCAGCGCCGTGACTGGTACTGCATAACTACCTCCGAAAGCTGCTATGTACTCATGCTATTATAACAGGAAACGCCCGGAAAATAAACAAGTCCGGAGGTGCAAAAAATGACAGACAGAATAGCCCTGACCAAGCTGGCAGCCTGTGCCGGCTGAGCGGCCAAGCTCAGTCCTCAGGACCTGGCGCAGGTACTGCGCCTTTTACCGCAAATAAATGATCCCAATGTCCTGGTTGGCACCAATACCGCCGATGATGCCGCTGTTTATCGTATCAATGATGAGCTGGCGATAGTCCAGACTGTCGACTTTTTCACACCCG
>NZ_BDLR01000067.1:0-17887 GCF_002049395.1 Carboxydocella sp. JDF658
TTATCTGATGCGGCGGGGAATGGTTGATCTGGTCATAGTTGGTGCAGACCGCATTACTGCCAATGGCGATGTGGCCAATAAGATTGGTACTTATGGCTTAGCTGTTTTAGCCAAAGAAAATAAGATTCCATTTTATGTGGCGGCACCATATTCCACAGTGGACTTGACTTTGGCTTCCGGAGACGATATACCTATCGAAGAAAGGGATCCCCGGGAAATAACTCATATATGCGGCCAGCGGATTGCTCCCGAAGGGGTAAAAGTCTTTAATCCAGCCTTTGATATTACTCCCAATTATTTGATTGATGCCATTATTACCGAAAAAGGAATTATCAGAAAGCCCTATAAAGTCAATTTGCAAAAAACATATGGGGAGGGAGCAAAATGAATTATCTAGTCAGAGATATCAACCTGGCGGAAAATGGCGCTAAAAAAATTGCCTGGGTTAAAGAACACATGCCGGTATTAAATGAAATCCGTAAGGAATTTGAACGGGATAAACCTTTTAATGGAAAAAGAGTTGCCATTTCCATGCATTTAGAAGCCAAAACTGCTTACCTGGCTCTGGTTTTGCAAGCCGGGGGCGCAAATGTTAGCATCACAGGCTCTAATCCCCTCTCCACTCAGGATGATGTAGCAGCAGCACTGGCGGCACAAGGTTTACAGGTATTCTCCTGGTATAATGCTACTCCTGAGGAATACAAACAGCATTTATTGATGGTACTGGACACCCGGCCGGATATTATTATAGATGATGGTGGCGATTTAATGCATTTAATTCACACAGAAAGGCCGGAATTGGCTAGCTCCATTATCGGTGGTTGTGAAGAAACTACTACCGGTGTCTTGCGCCTGCGGGCCCTGGAAAAGGAAAACCGCCTGCCCTTTCCTATGATCGCTGTTAATGACGCCTATAGTAAATATTTGTTTGACAATCGTTATGGGACCGGGGAGTCAGTCTGGACAGGGATTATGCGAACTACTAATCTGATAGTTGCAGGTAAGACAGTGGTCGTTATTGGTTATGGCTGGTGTGGGAAAGGGGTAGCGATGCGAGCTAAAGGCCTGGGGGCCAAAATTATTATTTGTGAGGTTGACCCCATCAAAGCCATTGAAGCCCATATGGATGGGTTCCAGGTAATGACCATGGATGAGGCAGCGGCTTTAGGAGATGTGTTTATTACAGTTACCGGTTGCAAGGATGTAATCCGGCGCTGGCATTATGAAAAAATGAAAAACGGGGTACTGCTGGCCAATGCCGGACACTTTGATGTGGAAATCAATAAACCGGAGTTGAATGAACTGGCAATAAGCAAACGGGTAGTACGCAAAGATATTGAAGAATTTACGCTGGCAGATGGTCGGAAGTTATATCTACTAGCAGAAGGACGACTGGTTAATCTGGCAGCGGGAGATGGCCATCCTGCCGAAATTATGGATACTTCCTTTGCCTTGCAAGCTCTGTCAGCCCGTTATCTAGTGGAAAATGGCACCAAACTGGAGAAAAAAGTATACCTGGTTAGTCCGGAGATTGATAGGAGAGTAGCAGAATTAAAACTGCAGTCTCTCGGAATTACCATAGATAAATTGACACCGGAACAGGAAGCCTATCTTTATGGCTGGCAACATGGTGAGTAAACACTGGAAGGAGCACATTTATGTTTGGCTGGATGGGCAAAATTATTCGTATCGATCTAGACAATTATGAAGTAAAGGTAGACACAATTGCTGAAACAATTTACCGGCAATATATCGGGGGCAGGGGACTGGGAACTTATCTCCTTTACCGGGAAACGGATCCCGGTTTGGATCCCTTAAGTCCCCAGAACCCTTTAATTTTTACCGTTGGGCCCCTGACCGGAACGAAAGTACCAACTTCCGGTAGATTTAGTCTATCCACTAAGTCGCCATTGACTGGAACCATTTTTGATTCCAATGCTGGTGGGGTCTGGGGGGTTAAGTTCAAACGCTGTGGCTTCGATGCCCTGTATATCAAAGGGAAGGCAGCAGAGCCGGTATATATAGTAATCAAGAATGACCAGATTCAAATAAAAGCTGCTGCTGAGCTCTGGGGAAGAGATACCAGGGAAACTACTGAATTGCTAAAACAAAAGGAAGGCAGTCAGGTAAGTGTAGCCTGTATTGGCCCTGCTGGAGAAAACCTGGTAAAATATGCAGCTATCATTAACGACTATAGCCGGGCTTTGGGGCGCGGTGGTGTGGGAGCAGTTATGGGAGCCAAAAATCTCAAAGCCATAGTAGTTGATGGAGAGAAGAAGGTTCCTGTAGCAGATCCTGAGCGCCTGGATTTTGTGGTTTATGAAACTAATAAATGGCTAAAGGCTAATCCTATTACTTCCCAGGGACTCCCGGAATTTGGCACTGCAGTGCTGGTCAATCTTTTTAATGAACTGGGCATTTTACCCACTCGTAATTTTCAGCAGTCACAGTTCGAAAGGGCGGAAGATATTTCGGGAGAACGGCTAGCAGAAACCCTGACTATTAAGAGAAGTGGCTGTTATGCCTGTCCTATCCAGTGTTCCCGGGTTACTAAAGTAGGTGAACAATCAGGGGAAGGACCGGAGTATGAGACCATCTGGTCTTTTGGCGCTCAGTGTGGGATAGCTGACCTGGAGCTCATAACCCGGGCAAATTATCTCTGTAATTTGCTGGGTTTGGACACTATCTCTACAGGTAGCACCATTGGCTGTGCAATGGAACTGGCAGAAAAAGGACATCTGACCGAGGATCTGGCTTTTGGTTCCCGGGAGAAAATACTGGAACTGATTGAATTTATCGCTTATCGACGGTCAATTGGAAATGACCTGGCGGAAGGCAGCAAAAGACTGGCAGAAAAATATGGAGCTCCCGAACTGGCTATGCAAGTAAAAGGCCTGGAGCTGCCGGCCTATGATCCCAGGGGCACCCAGGGAATGGGACTGGCGCTGGCTACATCCAACCGCGGTGCCTGTCATTTACGAGCCTATATGGTAGGACCGGAAGTGCTGGGGGTACCGAAACTGGTAGATCCTTATAGCCCGGCAGGGAAGGCGGGGTTAACAATTAATTTCCAGAACATCAATGCCGCTATGGACACCCTGGTACTCTGCCGCTTTATTGGACTGGCGGTTTCAGAAGAATACTTTGCCCGCTTGCTGACTGCAGTGACAGGTATCAATTATCAGCCTCAGGATTTGCATATCATCGGGGAACGCATCTGGAACCTGGAAAGGCTATTTAATCTTAAAGCCGGCTTTAGCGCAGCTGATGATACTCTTCCCCCAAGACTTTTAAAAGAACCAGTTCAATCGGGACCTGCTGCCGGTATGGTGGTACAGTTGGAAACCATGGTAAGGGAATATTACCATTATCGGGGCTGGGACAAGCAAGGAGTGCCCACTCCCACCAAATTAAGACAGTTAGGACTGGAGGAAGACCATAGTGCTTAATATGTTCCAGTTGGTAGGCCGGGACCTTTTTCAATCGGGATTGAACAATTCCCATAGTGGAAACTTAAGTATCAGGCAGGGAGACCGGATAATTATTACCCGTCGCGGAGCAATGCTGGGACATTTAACAGAGCGGGACCTAATTGAAACTGGGCTGGAGAAAAATGATTGCCATATTACCCTGGCGTCAACAGAAATTCGGGTCCACCGGGCCATTTACCGCAATACAGCGGCCCTGGCTATTGTCCATGCCCATCCGGTGTTTGCAACAACCCTGTCACTTTTGGAAGATGAGATTATACCTGTGGACTCAGAAGGAGCCTATTTGTTGCATAAAATACCAGTATTGAGTGTGGAACATACGGTGGGCTCACAGGAAGTTGAACAAAAACTCCCTGACTTATTGAAGGAATACAAGATTGTGATGGTTCGCGGCCATGGCAGTTTTGCTATTGGCCAATTGCTGGAAGAAGCCTATCAATTAACTGCCAGTCTGGAACACAGCTGTAAGATAGCTTATTACACTCGCTTATTAAAAGAAAGGGAGAATCCGGAAGCTAAAACGAAGCAGCTGGCCCAGTGGTAGAAAAGGAGGGTGCTTTATGGGCAGTTTATTAATTAAAAACGCAACTGCTATTTTGCCAATGACTGGGCCGGATCAGATTTTGTACAATGCTGATCTGGCCATTGAAGGCAAGGAAATCAAGTATGTCGGTAACGTGCCCGCTGAATTTCAACCCGATACAGTAATAGATGCCAGAGGCAAGGTCGTTATGCCGGGTCTGGTTAACTGTCACAACCATGCTGCAATGACGCTGCTGAGGAGTTATGCTGATGATTTACCATTAATGGAATGGCTACAGAAAAAAATCTGGCCAATCGAGGCCCATCTAAATAGTGAAGATGTATACTGGGGTTCATTGCTGGCCTGTGCTGAAATGGTTAAGAGTGGGACTACCCTCTTTGCCGATATGTATTTTGAAATGGGCAGAGTGGCTGAAGCTGCTCAGGTAGTAGGAATCAGAGCTAATTTGGCCCGGGGCATGATAGGCTTTGGACCGAATGCAGAGCGGGCCATTAATGAATCAGTAGAGCTGGTAGAATGCTGGCATTGCAAGGCAGATGGCATGGTCAAGGTTATGCTTGGACCCCATGCACCTTATACCTGCCCACCCGAGTATCTGGAACGGGTAATGAAACTGGCTGATGATCTAAAAGTAGGTATCCATATTCACCTGGCAGAAACTAAAGCCGAAGTGGAAGAAATTAAAGAAAAATACGGCACCACTCCTGTTAAATTGATGGACCAGATTGGTCTCTTTAAGGGACGGCAGGTTCTGGCCGCGCACTGTGTCCATTTAACTGATGAAGAGATGGAAATACTGGCCAACCATAAAGTTGGAATTGCGCATAATCCGGAGAGCAACATGAAGCTTGCTTCTGGAGTGGCCCCGGTTCCCCGCCTCCTGGAGTTAGGGGCTGTGGTTGGTCTGGGAACAGATGGGCCTTCCTCTAACAATAACCTGGATCTAATGCAGGAAATGAGAAGCGCAGCTCTACTACATAAAGTTTTTACCATGAACCCTACGGTGTTGCCTGCTTACACAGCTCTGGAGATGGCTACGGTTAAAGGGGCTCAGGCCCTTGGCTACGATAATCTGGGGCAGTTGCAACCAGGATACCTGGCTGATATCATCTTAATCGATCTGGAGAAGCCCCATTTATACCCGCGCCATGACCTGATAGCCAATCTGGTCTATTCGGCTACTGCAGCAGATGTAGATACGGTGATTGTTAACGGTCGAGTCATCATGACCGAACGCAAACTTCTTTTTGTTGATGAAAAGGAAGTTATTGAGAGAGCAGAAGCCCGGACGAAGGAACTACTGGCCCGGGCTGCCAGCGAAAAATAGGGAAAAGTAGCCTGTCCCGTTGGGGCAGGCTTTTGCCGTTTTATAAAAGGAGTGATATAATCATAGTGATTCATTGACAGGAGGTAGCTCATGAAAAAAGCGGTTCAATGGACAAAATGGCTGTACAGGTATATCGTGGAAGTTATGCCTCAGGTAGAACAAAGGCTTGCTAACTGGAAAGAGCTAGCGGAAAGAATGCCCGAAAATTTATTAAAAACTCAAGCTCTAGCAAGCATTGAACATAAAAAGTTCCACTGTATTGGAGGGGCAGTTTTTGCCCTTTATCCAGGGGCCAGGCAGCAGGAAGTGCTTGATTTTATAGTTGCCTTTCAGACAATCAGTGATTATCTGGATAATCTCTGTGATCGGGCCCAGGTAATTGAAGAGCAAGCTTTTCGGCAGTTGCATTATGCCATGCTGGATGCAATTAGGCCGGCAGCAGCCAGCCGTGATTATTATCTGAATTATCCTGTAAAGAATGATGGCGGTTATTTAAACCAGCTGGTTACGACCTGTCAAAAGGCATTAAAGAGTTTGGGCTGGGATGAATACAAAGCTCACCTAGCAGCAGAGTGGGTTACCTTATACAGTGAACTTCAGATCTATAAACACCTGGATTGGTCAGTGCGGGAAAAAAAATTAGAGACATGGGCTAGAGAAGCTGGAAAGAGTTACTGGAATCTATATCCCATGGAATTTGCGGCTGCTACAGGTTCTACCCTGGGAGTGTTTGCTCTGGTAGCAGGCTTGGAGCCACAAGAAGCGAGTTATTATTTTCCCTGGATTACGGGTTTACATATACTTTTAGATTACTATATTGACCAGGAGGAAGACAAAAATGAGGGAGATCTGAATTTTCATTTTTATTATGCGACTGATGCGGAAAGGGAAAAACGCTTGATTCTGTTTTATAAAAATGCTAAAGATTCAATTAACAAGCTCCAGTATAATAGTTTTCATGAGCTGGTGATTACGGGGTTACTGGCTATGTATCTTTCAGATCCCAAAACGAATGTACCGACTCTAATGTCGGGAAGACAATTAATATTAAAGGAAAGTAGCCTGGAAGCTCAAATTTTACATACCCTTTGTGTATTTTTAAGAAAAGCTGGCAAGTTGTAGGGAGCTGATATTATGAGCTTATTGCTAACCCTGTTTGAGAGGTTAACAGTAGTAGTAACGATAGCTTACCTTTTTTCACGTACCCCCTTGTTTCGGAGATTGTTACGCCAGGATTTGACCTGGCGAGAACAAGGGGGGATGGTGATTATTTTTGGGATAATCACCATTCTGGGCACTTATTATGGTATTCCAGTCAAAGGTGCCATCGCCAACTCCCGCGCAGTAGGAGCCATAGTGGCCGGTTTGCTAGGGGGACCAGCAGTAGGAGCTATAACTGGCCTTATCGGAGGAATTCACCGCTGGTCTCTGGGAGGATTTACGGGTTTTGCCTGTGCTGTTTCCACTACAATAGAGGGACTGTTAGGAGGCCTGGTCAATAAATACTGGCCCAAACAAGCGATGGACTGGCGAGTAGGTTTTGTTACCGGCTTCATTGCTGAATCTTTACAGATGCTGATCATTCTTGCTTTAGCCCGTCCTTTTGTTTCAGCTCTTGATCTGGTGAAAGTAATAGCAGCACCAATGACTATTGTCAACGCTGCTGGGATTGCTATTTTTATTATGATAGTCCGCCAGAGTTTTCAGGAACAGGAACGAATAGCTGCCTTTATGGCACAACTGGCCCTGAAGATTGCTAATTATACTTTGCCTATTTTACGCCATGGACTGACTATCCAATCTGCCGGGGAAGTTGCTCAGATAATTTTAAGAGAAACCGGTTCAGCAGCGGTAGCGATAACTGACCGGGAAAACATTCTGGCACATGTAGGTGCCGGCAGTGACCATCATCTACCAGGTCAGCCTATCCAGACAGAGGCAACCCGGATAGTAATTGAAACTGGTCAAACCAAAATTGCTGGTAGCAGGCAGGAAATCGACTGTTCCCATCCGACCTGTCCTTTAAATACAGCGGTAATAGTTCCATTAAGGCAAAATCAACAGGTAGTAGGTACTTTGAAAATCTACCATCGTACCAACAAACCTGTAACAGAAGTGGAAATAGAATTTGCCAATGGTCTAGCCCACCTTTTTTCCACCCAGCTGGAGCTGGCGGAACTGGAACGGCGTTCTCAATTACTGGCTGATGCTGAAATAAGAGCGTTACAGGCCCAGATTAACCCTCATTTTTTATTTAATGCCCTTAATACTATTATGTTATTTTGTCGTACCGATCCAGAAAAAGCGAGAGGTCTATTGGCGCAGTTAGGCGACTATTTTCGCAAAAATCTTCAGGATAACAAACGACTGGTGGATATCAGAGAGGAAATCGAACACGTAAAAGCCTATTTAGCGATTGAGGAGGCCCGTTTTGGCCATCGCATTGCTATAACCTGGCAGATTGATCCTGAATTGAGACCGGTAAAGATTCCCCCGTTAACTCTACAACCATTAGTTGAAAATGCCCTGCGTCATGGATTGTTGCCCAAACGGGGTTTTGGCAATTTGCAAATAGGTATTAAACAAGAGCGGAACCAGGCACTGGTCTGGATAGAAGATGATGGCGTAGGGTTCAATCAAACAAAAAAAGAATCAGATGGGAGTGGAATGGGGCTGAAAAATGTGGATGCCCGTCTGCGTAGCTGGTTTGGCCCGGAAGCGGGGTTAAAGATAATTAGTCCATTGCCAGGTCAGACTTATGGAACCAGGGTGGAGTTTGTTATACCGGAAGGAGTACAAAAATGAAAATCAGGGTACTAATAGTCGATGATGAACTGCCAGCTAGACAAGAGTTAAAATTCCTGCTAAAAGATTATCCCGAAATTGAAGTAGCAGGGGAAGCTGATAGTGGACAGGAAGCCCTTGAACTGGCACAACAACTGGAGCCAGAACTGGTTTTTTTGGATATTCAGTTACATGACATGTCCGGACTTGAAGTAGCAAAATTTCTGGCAAGGCTAGTACCCCGGACCAGAGTAATTTTTGTTACAGCATATGACCAGTATGCGATCGAGGCTTTTGAACTTCATGCCCTGGATTATTTGCTGAAACCGGTGAATAAAATAAGATTACAAAAAACTATCCAGGAATGGAAAAATATCAAAGCCGTTAATGAGCATTATCAAATTTTAAAAGAAACAATAGAACATCTACAAAAAGGGAAAAAGACAAAAATCCCTGCAATAAAAGATGGAAGGATTTTGTTGATTAACCAGGAAGATATTCTCTATATCAAAGCAGAGGGCAGGAATGCCGTTGTCAGGGTTGAGGGCCACGATTTTCCAACGAATTTCTCACTATATGAAATTGCCCAGAAACTCAACCAGGATAGTTTTCTAAAGGTTCATCGCAGTTATATAGTTAATCTGGAAGCTATCGTGGAAATCGTCCCCTGGTTTAAAGGTACTTACAATCTGATCTTTAGAGATAAAGAGGCAGAAGTAGTTCCTGTCAGCCGATCCTACGTCAATGAATTTAGAGAAAAACTAGGGCTTGTTTAGACCATTTCGTGTCGATTTTAGGACATTTTATGTCGAAAATGCTGTCGAAAAGGCGGTATGGCAGTACACTGAAAATGCAATTATAAGTCTTTTTGCAGGAGGTGTACTGATATGCACGCACTAACTCTTGTTTTGACGGCAGCTCTGGTTTTAATTTTAGCGTATCGGTTTTATGGTGCTTTCATTGCTGCCAAAGTTCTGGCCTTTGACGGTGAACGCACCACGCCCGCCCATCGCTTTAATGATGGTAAAGACTATGTTCCCACCAATAAATGGGTTGTCTTTGGCCATCATTTTGCGGCGATTGCCGGGGCTGGACCACTGGTTGGCCCGGTGCTGGCAGCACAATTTGGCTATTTGCCCGGTTTCCTCTGGATTCTGATCGGTGCTGTGCTGGCAGGGGCGGTTCACGACATGGTAATCTTATTCGCCTCTGTTCGTCATGATGGAAAATCCCTGTCAGACATTGCTCGCGCTGAAGTAGGACCAGTTACTGGCTTTGCAACCGGGATTGCCATTTTGTTGATTATCCTTATTGCGATGGCCGGATTGGGGATTGTTGTAGTAAATGCCCTGTTCCAGAATGCCTGGGGGGTATATACCGTAGGCATGACAATTCCCATTGCAATTTTCATTGGTTTATATATGCATAAATGGCGTCCTGGAAAAATTGGTGAGGCTTCCCTGATCGGTACGGCTTTGATCATGCTGGCGGTAATAACTGGTCCCTATATTAAAAATTCTGGTTTCGCCAGCTGGTTTATCTTTTCTGAGAACGCTTTAAAGATCTTGCTGCCAACATATGGGTTCCTGGCAGCTGCGCTTCCAGTTTGGCTGTTGCTGGCCCCCCGGGATTATTTAAGCTCTTACCTTAAGATCGGCACCATCTTGGCCCTGGCGCTGGGGATCATTATTGTCAATCCGGAAATTCATATGCCGGCAACCACCAAGTTCGTTGCTGGAGGCGGTCCGATCATTCCCGGTAAGGTTTGGCCTTTTGTTTTCATCACCATCGCCTGTGGAGCTATTTCGGGTTTTCATGCTCTGATTTCCTCAGGTACTACTCCTAAAATGATTAATAACGAAAAGGACATTCAACTGGTCGGTTTTGGCAGTATGCTGGTTGAAGCTTTTGTTGGTGTAATGGCTTTAATTGCTGCCACAGTTCTTCTGCCTGGCGATTATTTTGCCATCAACACCAAACCTGAAGTTTTTGCCAAACTGGGGATGCAAATTGTTAACCTGCCGGAGCTATCCAGATTGGTTGGCGAAGAAGTGGCGGGTCGGCCCGGCGGTGCTGTATCCCTGGCTGTAGGTATGGCCTATATTTTCTCCAGCATACCTGGATTAAAACATCTGATGGCTTACTGGTATCAGTTCGCCATCATGTTCGAAGCACTCTTTATTTTAACAACCATTGATGCCGGTACCAGGGTAGCCCGTTATATTTTGCAAGATTTTGCCAGAGTCAAAAACCCCAATGCCCCCTGGAACGTCATCATCACCAGTGCTATCGTTTCCTTTGCCTGGGGATACTTGATTTACGGTGGTGAAATTAAGACCATCTGGCCAATCTTCGGGGTTTCCAACCAGTTATTAGCAACTCTGGCTCTGGCAATCGGCACTACCATCATTCTTAAGAAAAGCGGAAAAATATCATACGCTTTGATTACTTTCGTGCCGATGGTCTTCCTGGCCATTACAACAATTAATGCTGGACTAACTACAATGATCAACGTCTATCTACCGAAAGGGATGTACTTGAATACCGGGCTAAGTATCTTGATGATTTCACTGGCTGCTGTTATTTTGCTGGATTCCTTCCGGCGCTGGTTCCAGATCATCAAAACCGGTGAAAGATCATCATTACTGCAATAACTTTATTCTGCAAGGGGGGCAGCCGTAATGGTAACACTAGAACCTGAGGTAGTAAAATATCTAAACAGAAAGGGAGTAAAGGCCATTACTATTGAAGCCCCCAATTCTGTTCACTCCTGTTGTGGGGAGTTCTGTTTCGAACCGGGGATCAGGCTAGGTGCTCCGATAGGGAAACAAGAAGACTATTTGTGTTTTGTCAGTAATAACATTGAAATTTATTACCATCAGGAGCTGCCAAGGAAGCCAGTTATAATTGAAAGGCAATCATGGGGACTATTTTCAACTCTGCACATCAAAAACTGGAGAATCTTATAAAAAAGAGGGTGTCAAGTAAAATTGCTTGACACCCTGATCTTTTTTGTGTAGAATTAGTAAGGAACAAAGGTGGGGAGCCTAATGGTGATACCGTTTGAACAAAGGGACTATATCAGTCTGCTTTTGTCCTTTTATAGTGACTTTCTGACGGACAAACAAAAACTGGTCATGGAGTTATACTATGATGAGGATTTAACACTAACGGAAATCGCAGAACAATTGGCTGTTTCCCGGCAGGGTGTACATGATCTTTTAAAACGCTCCCTCAAACAATTGGAAGAACTGGAACAGAAGCTGGGTTTGGTTGCCAGATATAATCAAGTAAAAACAATGGTTGAAAAAATTGATCAACAACTGGCTGCTGGTCAAATCGATGAGGCTCGCACATTGGTGAAAAAATTACTGGCGTTTTTTTAAAGGCAGGTGTAAAACCATGGCTATTTTTGAAAATCTCAGTGAACGTTTGCAGGCAGCATTTAAGCGGCTGCGCGGTAAAGGCAAGGTTACTGAAGAAGATGTTTCTGAAGTGATGCGCGAAATCCGGGTGGCACTTTTAGAAGCAGACGTAAGTTATAAAGTAGTTAAAGATTTTATAAAAAAAGTAAAGGAACGCGCTGTTGGACAAGAAGTTTTAGCCAGTTTAACACCGGCTCAGCAAGTGATTAAAATAGTCCATGAAGAACTGATAGAACTTCTAGGTGGTACACAAAGCCGGTTAACTACTGCTCCCAAGCCCCCTACAGTTATCATGCTGGTTGGTTTACAGGGGGCAGGGAAAACCACAAGTGCTGGCAAGCTGGCCAATTTATTGCGTAAACAAGGCAAAAAGCCCCTGCTGGTTGCTGCTGATATTTATCGACCTGCTGCTGTTAAACAGTTGCAGGTTTTAGGAGAGCAACTACAAATACCTGTGTTCGCTATGGGGACCTCAGTTGGCGCAGTCAATATAGCAAAAGGGGCCCTTGAATATGCGGCATCTCATGGTCGAGATATGGTGATAATCGATACGGCGGGAAGATTGCATATTAACGAGGAATTGATGCAGGAGCTTCAGGATATCAAAGCCGCTATCAAACCCCATGAGATATTGCTGGTTGTTGATGCGATGACCGGTCAGACAGCTGTAGAAGTGGCTGAGACCTTTAATGCCCAGCTGGGTATCGATGGTGTTATTATGACAAAATTGGATGGTGATGCCAAAGGGGGAGCAGCTCTTTCAGTTCGGGCTGTTACCGGTAAACCAATAAAATTTGCTGGCATGGGCGAAAAACTGGATGCTCTGGAACCTTTTTACCCGGATCGACTGGCATCACGGATCCTGGGTATGGGAGATGTGCTGTCTCTAATCGAAAAGGCACAGGCTGCTTTTGACCAGGCGGAAGCGGAAAAACTGCAGGAAAAGATGCGAAAAGCAGAATTCACCCTGGAAGATTTCCTGAACCAGATGCAGCAGATGAAAAAACTGGGGCCGCTGGAGAATATTCTAAGCATGCTGCCTGGCATTGGAGGTAAAGAGCTGAAAGAATTACAAAAGCAGATTAATCCCAAAGAAATGGCTCGTGTAGAAGCCATCATCCTATCCATGACCCCTCAGGAAAGAGCAAAACCGGAAATTATTGACTCCAGTCGTAAGAAGCGTATTGCCAGAGGTTCAGGCACTCGTGTACAAGATGTAAATAAACTTTTGGAGCAATTTAAACAGGCGAAAGCGATGATGAAACAATTCGCTCAGCTGGAGAAGAAAATGAAGAAAAAAGGCGGTATTAAATTGCCGTTCTTTAAATAGAGAAATCGATATTCTGACAAGGAGGTGAGACTAGTGGCTGTAAAAATTCGCTTAAAGCGGATGGGTTCCAAGAAAAATCCCTTTTATCGGGTAATCGTGGCTGATTCCCGTTCTCCCCGGGATGGCCGTTTTATCGATGAGCTGGGTTATTATAACCCGACTACCCAACCGGCACAAATCAAGATTGATGTAGAAAAAGCTAATGCCTGGTTGAACAAAGGGGCTCAACCCACCGATACTGTTAAGTCCTTGTTTAAAAAGGCTGGTGTTCAGAAATAGGAGGTGCCACCATGAAAGAACTGGTGGAAACCCTGGCCAAGGCCCTGGTAGAACAGCCCGATCAGGTTACTGTGCTTCTCAAGGAAGATGGTGATGAAATCAACATCAGCCTTAGTGTAGCCCCTGATGATATGGGGAAAATTATCGGTAAGCAAGGCCGAATTGCTAAAGCATTGCGGACTGTTGTTAAAGCAGCTGCTACCAGGGAAGGCAAAAAGGTAAACTTGGATATCCTGTAGAGCAGGGGGCCCGTGGGCCCCTTGTTCAACATCAGGAGGGATTGATTTGCAGTACCTGAATGAAATTTTGATCCGCCGGCCGGTAGTGCTGAAAGTCAAAGTAACCGAGGACTTTCGCCAGCGAATGGCTTCGGAAGTAAGAGAAAATCTTAATAGGTTGGATTTGGAATTGCAGCAGCTGGATTTTCTGGTCAAAAGGAACCCTCAGCAGCAAAAAAGATATGAATTGGAAAAACAAAAATTACTGGATCAGAAACAAAACCTCATTCAAAAACTTAAAGAGATTAGCAATTGGACCGTAGGTGAAGAAATCTATCAAGGTACAGTTGAATCTCTGGCCACTCTGCAAGTTGGCCAATCTTTTAGCTCCCTTTATGGGGTAGAAGTTGTACTGGAAGATGATCAGGTGATAGCCATTAGACAGCATGAATGGCGGAGGGACTCCAATGAATAATGAATTTATTGCCATTGGGAAAATAGTCAATACCCAAGGACATCGTGGTGAAGTTCGCGTAATTCCTATGACGGATTTTCCGGAACGGTTTTATGAAATGGAAGAGGTTTTAGTACAACAAAATGGAAAAACCCGGGCATTCCATATTGACTCTGCCCGTCCGCATAAACAATTTATTATAGTTAAATTTCGAGAGATCGTTGATATGAACGCAGCTGAACGGCTAAAAGATGCTTATATTGTCATTACCAGGGACCAATTGAAAGAACTACCTCCTGATACCTGGTATATCCATGATTTGCTGGGAATGACGGTTATTACTGATACAGGGGAAAAAATTGGTACGCTGGTTGATGTCTTTTCTACAGGGGCAAATGATGTATATGTAGTCAAGCCTGCAGATGGCGGAAAAGACATTTTGCTACCAGCTATAAAAGATGTCATACTCTCAGTTGATACTGTTACTAAAACAATGACGGTCTACTTGATGCCGGGATTGGTGGATGAAGATGAAATTTGACATACTGACCTTATTTCCCGATATGTTCTGGGGACCTTTTGCCCATTCCATTATAAAAAGGGCGCTTGAAAAGGGTTTGTTAGAAATAAATACCATAAACATCCGCGATTTTACAACCGATAAACACAGAATTGTTGACGATTATCCTTATGGCGGTGGAGCCGGTATGGTCATGAAACCGGAACCAATTTTCCGGGCAGTGGATTTTATCGCAGAGAGAGATGGTCGGGGACCAGAGAATATTATACTTTTAAGCCCACAAGGGAGAAAATTTTCCCAGAATATAGCCCGCGAACTTGCGCTAAAAGAACATCTGGTTTTTATTTGTGGCCATTATGAAGGTATTGATGAACGAGTCAGAGAAGGACTGGTAACAGATCAGATTTCCATTGGTGATTTTATTTTAACCGGTGGCGAATTAGCTGCTATGGTTATTGTCGATGCGGTTGCACGGCTGATTCCGGGGGTTTTAGGGGAAGAAATGTCAGCAGCTGATGAGACGTTTTCCCAGGGGTTGCTGGAATATCCCCAGTATACTCGTCCTCGTGAATACCGGGGTTTAAAAGTACCTGATATACTTTTGTCAGGCGATCACGGTAAAATTGCCCGCTGGCGCCGGCAACAGGCATTGAAACGGACCTTAGCCTGGCGACCTGATTTATTGGAAGCGGTAACATTAAAAGAAGAGGACTACAAACTAATGGAAGAAGAAATCACTGTTGATCCCCGGCAAATTAAAGACTAGGAGGATTGGCATGGCGAAGCCAAGAGTTTTTATCGCGTTGCTACACTATCCAATTTATAACAAACACATGGAAGTGGTTACAACCAGTATCACTAATCTTGATGTTCACGATATTGCTAGAAGTGCGCGGACCTATAACGTGGAGACATACTATATTGTGCATCCGGTTCCAGCTCAGCAGGAGTTAATCAATCATATGCTGGAGTACTGGCGCAGTGGTTACGGAGCAGTTTACAATCCTGACCGTCAAGAGGCATTTCAGAGATTACAACTGATCGATACTCTCGAAGATGTAATCCAGGATATAGAGAAAAAGACTGGTCAAAAACCGGTAACCATAACTACCGATGCTCGAGTCTATCCTAACACTATCTCTTATATAAAATTGCGAGAAGAGATCCATAAGGGTGAAAAACCTTATCTCTTATTATTTGGCACCGGATATGGCATAATCAAAGAAGTAATGGAAGGGGCTGATTATATTCTAGAGCCCATTTATGGTGGAGGAGAATATAATCACCTTTGTGTCAGAAGTGCGGTATCGATTATTTTAGATAGACTTCTGGGAGAGCCCTGGTGGGGAAAATAGTGCTTGTCAAATCATGTTGCATGTGTTATAATGTGCCTTGTGGTAGTACGGGCGTTCCGCTGTCCTGACCAGGGGATATGAGCGTCTAGGCAGGAGGGAGGTTAGCAAAAATGGATTTGTTGACTATGCTGGAAAAAGAACAACTGCGTAAAGATATTCCCGACTTCCGCCCTGGTGATACAGTTAAGTGCTATGTAAAAGTTAAGGAAGGTAACCGGGAAAGAATCCAGCTTTTTGAAGGGGTTGTGATCAGACGTCAAGGAGCTGGACTGCGCGAGACCTTTACTGTAAGACGGGTAGCTTCCGGGGTTGGAGTGGAAAGAATTTTCCCTGTTCACTCTCCTAACCTGGAAAAAATTGAAGTTGTCCGGCGTGGTAAGGTTCGCCGCGCTAAGTTGTACTACCTGCGGAAATTGAGCGGTAAGGCTGCTCGGATTAAAGAGCTGAAATAGTGTTACAAAAAGGGACTGGGTAGCCGGTCCCTTTTTGCACAGAAAGGGGCGGAAAAGGTTGGTAGAAAATACTGAAAAAAAGGAAGGGCTCTGGGAGCTACTAGAGGCACTGGCAATTGCAGTCGTTCTTGCGGCTATTATACGCTTTTTTGTCGTACAGCCTTTTTATATACCTTCCGGGTCTATGGAACCAACCCTGAAACCTGGAGACCGAATCATTGTTAATAAATTCATTTACCGGTTTACCAAGCCCCAGCGCGGAGATATAATGGTATTTAAGTTTCCACTTGATCCAAAGCGGGATTTTATTAAGCGCGTAATCGGTTTACCAGGGGATATTGTTGAGATTAAGGATAGTAATCTATATATAAACGGTAAACAAATTAAAGAACCATATTTGCCACCGGGATTGCGTTTTCAGGATTTTGGGCCGGTAAAAGTGCCAAATGACCACTATTTTATGATGGGCGATAATCGGAACCACTCGGATGACAGCAGATTCTGGGGCTTTTTACCCCAAGATAATATAGTCGGTAAGGCGATGGTCATCTACTGGCCCCTGAGCAGAATCGGTATAATCGACGATTACCACGATTAAGAATAGGATGAGGAAGCATGACTATCCACTGGTATCCGGGCCATATGGCCAAGGCTAAAAATTTATTAAAAGAAACCTTAAAAATAATTGATGTCATAATTGAATTAGTAGATGCCAGGATCCCGTCAAGCAGTCGCAACCCGGATTTCGATATTCTATTTGGTACAAAACCTCGACTTATGCTTCTTAACAAAAAAGATTTAGCTGATGATGTACAAACAAGAAGATGGTTGGAATATCTAAATAAATCGAGAGAAAAAAAACAGCGGGCAATTGCTATAAATACAATGAACAAAGAGGGTTATAACGAAATAGTGCCGGCTTTAAAAGACCTGGCTGCTGAAAAATTAGAAGCATTAAAAGCCAAAGGCTATCGCCATCGCCCGATCAGAGTGATGGTGGTTGGTATACCAAATGTAGGCAAGTCCTCTTTTATCAATAAACTGGTCGGTAAAACTATAGCAAAAACAGGTGATAGGCCAGGAGTGACCAGAGGACAACAATGGATCAGAATACATAAGGATATTGAACTACTGGATACCCCGGGCCTACTCTGGCCTAAATTTGCTGATCCCGAAGTTGGTATTAAGCTAGCAGCGACAGGTGCGATTAAAGAAGAAATCCTGCCAATAGAGGATGTTGTCTTATGGATAATCCAATGGTTTCTCGCCTATAAACCGGAAGCATTAAAAGAACGTTATAAACTAACTGAACTGAGTTATGATCCTTATGAGATATTACTGGCAATTGGCCGTAAACGTGGATTTTTGCTGGCCGGCGGAAAGGTAGAAACGCAAAGGACTGCGGCAGTTATTCTAGATGAATTCCAGAAAGGCAAAATCGCAAAAGTTACATTTGACTTTATTTTCTGAAGGTGACGCTTAAGAGTCACCTTTTTTGTTTTTATGCTAGTCCTAGCAATATAGTGATTATTTATGCATTTCAACGGTATCTTGTGATAATTATTTAATTAATTTTGCCATTTGACGGTGATTTTAATGCATGATTTTTTGTATTGAATTATACTTTTACCAAGAATTATATAGATCAGTTATTGAGGGAGGTAACAAAAATGGTACATGCAACGGTAATGGCAAAAGAATCTAACAA
>NZ_BDLR01000068.1:0-9728 GCF_002049395.1 Carboxydocella sp. JDF658
TTTGCTATGTGAAGTTGAGGGTTGAGGTTGGGGGTGAACCAGTCCTACCCAAAGCAAAAACCAGTTGAAACAACTGGTTTGGGAGTTTCCGAGAAACTACTTTTTTAGAAAGGAGGTGCACCTGTGCAAGTAACAAGAGTCGTAGTAGTAGAGATAAACCTTGCAAAACAACAGGGAATAATATGTCAACATCTAACATATTCCGCATCTAAACTTTGGAATGTAGCAAACTATGAAGTTGCAAAGAATAACCTAAAGCCCAATAAATTAAAAAGCAATCTTAAAAACAACTTTTGGTATAAGAACCTACACTCTCAATCTGCTCAAGCTGTTCTTGAAAAACTACAAATTGCTTGGGAGAATTGTTATAAAAAACATACTAAAAGACCAAGATTTCAACCCAAAGATGGACACTTTCCTGTAAGGTGGAAGAAGCAGGGGATACAAGTTCAAGATGGAAAGATTAGACTTTCTCTATCTAAACAAACTAAAGAATATTTAAAAACTGCGCATTCAATTGAGTCCGATTACCTATGGATAAGTTTACCGAAAAACTTATCGCTCAATAATGTGCAGGAAGTTGAAATAAAACCACATACAATATATGGACATACCACATATGTTATGCATGTTGTATATAGAAAAACCTTGCAAGATAAAACAACTCAAGGCAATGGTGTTATGGCAGTAGATTTAGGAGTAGGAAACCTTGCAACAGTAGTCACAACTAATAATACTGCAACAATATATGATGGCAAATCTCTTGTATCAAGGCTTAGACTTTTTTCTAAAAAGAAAGCTAAACTACAAAGTGCTATTGATAAAAATAAACATACTACATCTAAGAAAATGCATTATCTTATCATCAAAGAAAGGAATTATCTTAAAGATTATACACACAAGGTATCAACATTCATTGTAAGACAAGCAATACAAGAAGAAGTTAAAACAATAGCAATAGGTAAGTTAAGTTATGGTATAACCAATATGGATATAGGCAGAAGAAACAATGAAAAACTGCATAAAATACCATTTGGGAAACTATGTAACATGATAGAGTATAAAGCTAAAGAAGTAGGTATAGATGTAGTATTAATAAATGAAAGCTACACATCACAAACTTGTTCAACTTGTGGCAGAATAGATAAGTCTAATAGAAAGTTTAGAGGTCTATATGTTTGTGATTGCGGGAATGTATTAAATGCAGATATAAATGGAGCAGCAAACATATTAAAGAGAGTAGTCCCAAGCCTAAAGGCAGGTAGGGATAGAGGGTTTTTGAACAACCCGGTTAGAGTGGCGATAAACCACTGACTAACTTAAAAGAATCCCCCACTTCTATAAGTGGGGGAGGGTTCAATCCCCAATAATCTTAATCAATACCCTTTTTCGGCGTTTGCCATCAAATTCTCCGTAAAAAATTTGTTCCCATGGTCCCAGGTCTAACTGGCCATTGGTAACAGCTACCACTACTTCCCGACCCATGATGGTGCGCTTGAGGTGAGCATCGGCATTGTCCTCAAAGCCATTATGCCGGTATTGTTCATAGGGCTTCTCGGGAGCCAGCTTTTCCAGCCAGGTTTCAAAATCGTGATGCAAGCCACTTTCATCATCATTGATAAAAACACTGGCGGTTATATGCATGGCATTACATAATAAAAGACCTTCCTTGATTCCGCTTTCCCGCAGGGCGGCTTCTACCTGAGGTGTAATATTAATAAAAGCCCGCCGGGTTTTGGTTTCAAACCACAGTTCCTTGCGATAGCTTTTCAATTTAATCCCCTCCTGCTTCCATTTTACGAACCTTAATGCAAGTATGCAATATGCATGCAGCAGAATGATTGTATTTAAGCACAAGCAATGTTAGAATATACAGCAATAGGAAAACTTAAACGAAGAAAGGTGCATGCTATGAGAGAGTACATGAATGGCTTACCACCCAAGCAAGGACTGTATGATCCCCAGTTTGAGCATGATGCCTGCGGTATTGGATTTGTGGCCAATATCAAGGGCAAGAAGTCCAATGAGATTGTACGTCAGGCTCTGACTATTCTCCTGAACCTGGATCACCGGGGAGGCCAGGGTTCGGAGACCAACACCGGTGACGGTGCCGGTATACTTATGCAAATTCCTCATGCCTTCCTGGTAAAGGAATGTGCCCGGCTGGGCATTGATTTACCTGAACCCGGACAATACGGGGTTGGTATGCTCTTTTTACCGGTTGATCCGGAGGAAAGGGCAGCCTGTGAACAGAAACTGGAGGAAATAATCGCCGAAGAAGGCCAGGTCTTGCTGGGCTGGCGGACTGTGCCTACCGATAATTCCAGCCTGGGGGAAATGGCTCGCAAAGCGCAGCCTTTTATTCGCCAGGTCTTTATTGCTCCTCCCCGGCCGCAGTCAGATCGGATGGCCTTTGAGCGTAAGCTCTATGTTATCCGTAAACGGGCTGAAAAGGAAATTCGCCATGGGGACCACCCTGGTGGTAAATATTTCTATTTCGCTAGTCTCTCGGCTAGCACTATTGTCTACAAGGGCATGCTGACTCCAGAACAAGTAGACCGCTTCTACATCGACCTACAGGACCCCGCAGTTGAAACAGCATTGGCCCTGGTTCATTCCCGCTTCAGTACCAATACCTTTCCCAGCTGGGAGAGGGCTCATCCCTACCGCTATCTGATTCACAATGGAGAAATCAATACTTTGCGCGGCAATGTCAACTGGATGCATGCACGCCAGGCGGTTTGTGAAAGCGAGCTTTTTGGTGAAGATATGGCCAAAATCCTGCCAGTTATCGATCCAGATGGCAGTGACTCGGCAATGTTCGATAACTGCCTGGAATTCCTCTACTTAACTGGACGGTCCTTGCCTCATGCCATGATGATGATGATTCCGGAACCCTGGCAGAACCATGAGAGCATGAGCCCGGAGAAAAAAGCCTTTTATGAGTATCATAGCTGCTTGATGGAACCATGGGATGGTCCGGCGGCTATGGCCTTTACCGATGGCCGCATCATCGGGGCTGTGCTGGACCGGAATGGGCTCAGACCTTCCCGCTATTATGTTACAGAAGATGACCTGATTATCATGGCTTCTGAAGTAGGGGTGCTGGAAGTTCCCCAGGAAAAAGTGATTATCAAGGAAAGACTGCGTCCGGGCCGCATGTTGCTGGTGGATACGGAAGCAGGCCGTATTATCTCCGATGATGAACTAAAGCATCAAATTGCAACCGAACATCCCTATGAAGAATGGCTGAAAGAACATCTGGTAGCACTGGAAGACCTGCCCGAAGGTCCGGTGGCACCGGAGCTGGATCACCAGACAGTACTGAAAAAACAGCTGGCCTTTGGTTATACTTTTGAGGAACTGAAAGATACCCTGGCGCCCATGGCGGAAAAGGGGATGGAACCGGTTGGATCCATGGGGATGGATGCACCGCTGGCGGTGCTTTCCGACCGGCCGCGGCTTCTGTATGATTACTTTAAACAGCTGTTTGCTCAGGTGACTAACCCGCCTATTGATGCTATTCGGGAGGAAATCATCACTGCGACGGTGACCAATCTGGGCCCGGAAGGAAACCTTCTCAAACCAGAGCCCACCAGTTGCCGGCAGATTAAAATCCAGACCCCGATTCTGAGCAACGAAGAGCTGGCCAAAATCCGCTATCTCCGGCGTGAGGGGGCCAAATCAGTAACTCTACCCATTCTCTTCCGGGCAGCAGACGGCGCCAGAGGCATGGAACAGGCACTGGAAGACCTGTGCCGGGCGGCGGATGCAGCTATTGATGCAGGGTGCAATTATCTGATTCTTTCCGACCGGGGAGTAGACGCCTATAATGCACCCATTCCCGCTTTGCTGGCCCTGTCCTGTGTCAACCATCATCTGGTCCGCAATGGCAGAAGGACTAAAGCCAGCCTGATTCTCGAATCAGGGGAGCCGCGGGAAGTTCACCATTTTGCTGTTCTACTGGGCTATGGGGCCGGCGCCATTAACCCTTACCTGGCTTTTGAGACCTTAGATGACATGATCAATCAGGGCATGTTGCCTGGCATCAGCCGGGAAAAGGCCATCAAAAACTATATCAAGGCTGTTACTAAAGGGGTAGTAAAAGTCCTGTCCAAAATGGGTATCTCCACTATCCAGAGCTACCGGGGAGCTCAGATCTTTGAAGCCATTGGCCTTTCCCAGGAGTTTATAGACAAGTATTTCACCTGGACTCCTTCGCGGGTGGGAGGTATTGGGCTGGATATAGTAGCCCAGGAGGCTTTAATGCGCCATCAACGAGCATTTTCTGCTCAGGAGGGGCTGGACCAAACCCTGGATCCTGGCTCCGATTACCAGTGGCGGCGAAATGGAGAGGACCATCTCTTCAATCCTGAGACCATTCATCTGTTGCAGGAAGCTTGCCGCCGGGGAGACTACCAGCTCTACAAAAAGTATGCTGCTTTAATTAATGACCAAACTCAGAAACACTTTACTTTACGGGGATTATTCAAGTTTAAACCCAAGCGCAAACCTATTCCACTGAATGAGGTCGAATCGGTGGAATCCATTTGCCGTCGTTTCAAGACGGGGGCGATGTCCTTTGGCTCCATTAGCAAGGAGGCCCATGAATGTCTGGCCATCGCCATGAACCGCATTGGCGGGAAGAGCAATACCGGGGAAGGCGGGGAGGATCCTGCCCGTTTTAAACCCGACCCCAATGGGGATCTCAGACGCAGTGCCATTAAACAGGTGGCTTCCGGACGTTTCGGGGTTACCAGCGAATATCTGGTCAATGCTGATGAAATTCAGATCAAAATGGCTCAAGGGGCCAAGCCCGGGGAAGGGGGCCAGCTGCCAGGGCGTAAGGTTTATCCCTGGGTAGCAGCAGTGCGGCATTCTACTCCTGGAGTGGAGCTGATTTCCCCTCCGCCTCACCATGATATCTATTCCATAGAGGATCTGGCTCAGTTGATCCATGACCTGAAAAACGCTAACTCCAATGCCCGTATTAATGTGAAGCTGGTATCGGAAGTGGGCGTAGGGACCATTGCTGCCGGGGTGGCCAAAGGCCGGGCTGATGTGGTGCTGATCAGCGGTTATGATGGTGGTACTGGAGCTTCCCCGCGGACCAGTATCAAGCACGCAGGGTTGCCCTGGGAGCTGGGATTGGCAGAAACCCACCAGACCCTGGTGTTAAATAACCTGCGGGACCGGATTGTGGTGGAAGTGGATGGCAAGCTGATGACCGGCCGGGATGTAGTGATTGCTACTCTGCTGGGGGCAGAGGAATATGGCTTTGCCACCGCGCCGCTAGTAGTTATGGGCTGTGTGATGATGCGGGTCTGTCATATGGACACCTGTCCGGTGGGGATTGCCACCCAGAACCCGGAACTGCGGAAAAACTTCCAGGGTAAACCGGAACATGTGGTTAACTTCATGCGTTTTGTGGCCCAGGAAATCAGGGAAATCATGGCTGAGCTCGGTTTCCGCACCATTGATGAAATGGTGGGACGTACCGATGTGCTGGAAGTAAATGAAGCCATTGAACACTGGAAGGCCAGGCATCTGGATTTATCACCCCTGTTGTACCAGCCGGATGTGCCGGAAACAGTAGGCAGATATTGCCGCACACAGCAGGACCATGGGCTGGATAAGTCCCTGGACCGTCGGGAGCTGCTGGATATTTGCCGACCGGCCATCGAGCGGGGTGAAAAGGTTACTGCCACTCTGCCTATCCGCAATATTAACCGGGTGGTGGGAACCATTGTGGGCAGTGAAATCACCCGTCGCTATGGTTCGGAAGGCCTGCCGGAAGATACCATCTGGCTCAAGTTTAAAGGCTCAGCAGGCCAGAGTTTTGGTGCCTTTATACCCAGAGGTATGACACTGGAGCTTGAAGGAGATGCCAATGACTATATTGGCAAGGGTCTATCAGGGGGCAAGATTATCGTCTATCCGCCTCTGGAAGCCAAATTCAAGCCGGAGGAGAATATCATTATCGGTAACGTCGCCCTTTATGGGGCTACTTCGGGGGAAGCGTATTTCCGGGGTGTAGCCGGGGAAAGATTCTGTGTGCGGAACAGTGGCGCCTATGCCGTGGTAGAAGGGGTAGGTGACCATGGTTGTGAATATATGACCGGTGGCCGGGTAGTAGTGCTGGGTAAAACCGGGCGCAACTTCGCTGCCGGGATGTCAGGCGGTATCGCCTATGTGCTGGACGAAGACGGCACTTTCCCGCAGCGCTGCAATAAAGAAATGGTATTGCTGGAACGGCTGGAAAATGGACGGGAAATCGAGGAAGTCAAGACTATGATCACTAAACACGCCCGTTACACCGGCAGTGCTCTGGCCGAAGCCGTACTGGCTGATTGGGATAACAAGATAACCCAATTCGTCAAGGTCATACCCAGGGATTATAAACGGATGATTGAGGCCATCGAGGAAGCCTATGCATCCGGTCTGACCGGGGACGAAGCCCTGCTGGCGGCCTTTAAGAAAAACTGGAATTAAGGGTGTATAGGAGGTACGGCTATGGGTAAACCGACCGGTTTTATGGAATACCAGCGGCAACTGCCGGGTGACCGGGAGCCATTGGAAAGAATCAAGGACTGGAATGAATTCCACTACCAATTTGAGGAAGAACAACTGAAGATCCAGGGGGCCCGCTGCATGGAGTGCGGCACCCCCTACTGCCACACCGGAGTGATCATCAATGGAGCTGTTTCCGGCTGTCCCCTCAACAATTTGATCCCTGAGTGGAATGACCTCATTTACCGGGGTCTGTGGCGGGAGGCACTGGAACGGTTGCACAAGACCAATAACTTCCCCGAATTTACAGGCCGGGTCTGTCCTGCTCCCTGTGAAGGGGCTTGTACTTGCGGTTTGCACGGTCAGCCGGTAACTATCAAGAATAACGAATGTGCTATAATCGACCGGGCTTATGAAGAAGGCTGGGTTGTGCCCCGGCCTCCGGCCATCCGCACTGGCAAAAAAGTAGCGGTGGTAGGGTCAGGTCCCTCGGGTTTGGCAGCTGCAGCTCAGCTCAATAAAGCAGGCCACTGGGTTACTGTATTTGAGCGGGCTGACCGGGTGGGGGGGCTGTTGATGTATGGCATCCCCAATATGAAGCTGGATAAGAAGATTGTCCAGCGCCGCATCGATATTCTGACAGCAGAAGGCATTACATTCGTCACCAATACCGAAGTGGGTAAGGACTTTCCCGTAGGCCGCTTGCTGGGAGAATTTGATGCTGTTATCCTTTGCGGAGGTTCAACTAAGCCCCGGGATCTGCCGGTAGAAGGCCGTAACCTGCAAGGTATCCATTTCGCCATGGAGTTTCTCAAGGCCAATACCAAGAGTCTGCTGGACTCCAATCTGGAAGATGGTAACTATATTTCCGCCGCGGGCAAGGATGTAGTGGTGATCGGGGGCGGTGACACCGGTACTGACTGTGTTGCTACTGCCATCAGGCACGGTTGCCGTAGCGTGGTACAGCTGGAGATCATGCCCCAGCCACCGAAAACGAGAGCGGCAGACAATCCCTGGCCGCAGTTTCCCCGGGTATTGAAGGTGGATTATGGCCAGGAGGAAGCTGCCGCCCTTTATGGTGCAGATCCCCGTCAATATTGTGTGATGACCAAACGGTTTGTTGGTGATGAACAGGGGCGGGTCAAGGAAGTGCATACAGTCCAGGTGGAATGGGTGAAAGGGCCACAGGACCGCCTGGTACCACAGGAAATTCCCGGTACGGAAAAAGTCTGGCCCGCGCAGCTGGTGCTGCTGGCCATGGGTTTTGTTGGACCGGAAAGACAGCTCCTGGATCAGCTGGGAGTTGAACTGGACCAATTCGGTAATGTGAAAGCGGAATTTGGCAAATTCCGTACCAATATACCGAAGGTATTTGTAGCTGGTGACATGCGCCGGGGCCAGAGTTTGGTGGTCTGGGCCATTCGCGAAGGCCGGGGAGCGGCCCGGGAGTGTGACCGCTTCTTGATGGGAAACACCAATTTGCCATAAAGAGGGGCCTTATCGCCCCTTTTTGTTTTCTGTGGACTGTGCTACTTTTCACAAAAAATTCAGGGATTTAGCAGGAAAAAAAGAAAAAGCAGCGAATATAATTTGAGCGAAAAATTACAAACAATTACTGGAGGTGTCAAAATGGTAGAGAGAAAGAAAGTGTTGGGGGGAGTGCTGGCTGGGGCCTTATTGCTGGGGAGTTTTACTCTGGCTGGCTGTGGCAGTGAAGCCCAGAAGACCGGCGAAAATAGCGGTGAAAAGGCTGCCAGCGCACCGGCGGCACAGGTCTACCAGCGTCCGGAAATCATTAAAAATCCGGATGAGGCTTTGAACCTGCTCAAAGATGGAAATGCCCGGTTTGCCAGCGATAAGGTCTTACCGGACAATCTGGGAGATGAACGGCGGGAAGAGCTGAAAAAGAATGGTCAACATCCTTTTGCCATCATTGTCAGCTGTTCTGACTCCCGGGTGCCACCGGAAATCGTTTTTGACCAGGCTCTGGGAGATTTGTTTGTTGTCCGGGTAGCCGGGAATGTAGTTGATCCTGTAGCCACTGGCAGTGTGGAATATGCGGCAGAACACCTGGGTACTCCCCTGATTGTCGTTTTGGGCCATGAAAAATGCGGTGCCGTTACCGCTGCAGTTAAAGGGGGAGAAGCCCCTGGCAGTATCGGCTCGATTGTCGAGAAAATCAAGCCCTCGGTGGAAAAAGCGAAGGCTACCGGTCTGGCTGGCGATCAGCTGGTGGAAAAGACCGCCGAACTGAATGTGGAAGCTTCAATGGTTGAACTGGAAAAGAGCCCGATTATTAAAGAACTGGTGGAACAGGGCAAGCTGAAAATCGTGGGAGCCAAATATCATCTGGGCAGTGGCCAGGTTGAATGGCTGGAAACCAAATAAGGATAAAAGGCACTTTGCGGGAGAGCAAAGTGCCTTTTTATCTTACCGGGAGAGAGGAGTACCGGGGCTAATTGGAATATCTTCCTCTTCATCATGTTTGTAGATGACTTCCACATAGGGGCCCTGGTCCTGATACATGGCCAGGAAATCCTGTTCATATTTCTTGTATATGATCCTGCGTCGGATTTTCAGAGTGGGAGTGACTTCTCCGGCATCCATAGTAAATTCCTGGGCGCGGATGGTAATGCGTTTAACCTGTTCATACCTGGGGAGATGCTTGAGGGCTTTGGCTACCCGCTTGGCCAGAAGTTTCTGGATTTTGGGCAAGGTAATCAATTCCTGGCGGGTAGTGAAATTCACCCCTTTCTCGCGCGCATAGTGTTCCAGGTCGGTAAAATCAGGAACAATCATTGCAGTCATAAAAGGCTGTTTATCTCCATAAACAACGGCCTGGGCGATAAAACGGTCAGCTGTAAGGAGTTGTTCAATGGGCTGGGGGGCTACATTTTTGCCTCCGGCAGTGATGATTAAATCCTTTTTACGGTCGGTGATGAAAAGAAAGCCGTCATTATCAATGATGCCGATATCTCCTGTTTTTAACCAGCCATCTTCAGTAAATAATTCGGCAGTAGCTTCCGGATTGTTATAATAGCCCAGTGTGAGATTGGGGCCTTTGGCCAGAATTTCGCCATCAGGGGCAATTTTTAATTGCACTTCCGGAATGGCCAGGCCAACTGAACCAAACCGATAGTTTTCCCGGCGGTTACAGGTTAGAACCGGGGAAGTTTCGGTCAGACCATAGCCTTCAATGACCCTGATGCCTACAGCAT